>JAILNQ010000097.1 GCA_024691425.1 Lachnospiraceae bacterium | reverse complement strand
ATGGCGTACATCGCCGAGGAGATTTTCGGCATCGCCGACATAACCGGTGCATACGTAGCCGGCATAATCCTCTGCTCGATAAGCGATTCCGATTACATCGCTCGCAAGATGGACATAAATTCGTACATGCTTTTCGGACCGGTCTTCTTCGCGTCCATAGGACTCAAGACCGACCTTGCCGATTTTTCGCTGTCGCTCCTGTGGTTCTCGATAGGCTTCGTTATCGTTGCCCTCGTGTCGAAAATCATCGGCTGCGGCATCATGTCGAAAATATGCCGCTTCTCCGGCCGTGAATCGCTCATCTGCGGAGTCGGCATGATGACAAGGGGCGAAGTAGCCCTCATAGTATCACAGAAGGGCCTATCAGTAGGTCTGATAAGCCCTGTCTATTTCAGTGCGGTAATTCTTCTGATACTCGTATCGAGTGTCATGACTCCCGTTCTGCTGAAGCTTCTCTTCTCGAAAACCGCTCCCGAGCCGGTCTCAATGGACGAGTGATCAGTCCCTTCCGCTCTTCAGCGGACGTACGCGGTAAACAACCACGACATCCTCGACCGTACGCTCTTTCGAGGCCGCTTTCAGTCTCTCAAGAACCCCGACTGCATCCTCATAGCTTTCAGCAGGGAAGAGAATGGCGATCTCCGTATCGCTCTTCCTGCATATCGCATCGCCCACACGGAGCATCCTCTGGCAGCATCCGACGATGTCGGTCATGATCTTTTCAACGTACAGAGGATCCTCGTTGGATGTATCATCGACTCTTACATACACGAGCCCTAAGAAGATCGTCGCCTTCGAACGCGACTGCATCCTGCGCTGGAGATTGTATATCTCCTTGAACGTCCTGTAATCGCACAGGAACGCCTGCTGCTCTATCGTATCCTCCTGAAGCTCGGCCTGCATCCTGTCGGTCTCATCCTGAAGCTTCACGGAAAGTTCCCTTACTTCATTGTAGTACTCCACGACGCTGCTCTTCGATACGGCATCGGGATTTGCTATCTTGAGCCTGGCTATCTGCGCCTCGAGATCGAGTATCTCGGACGTGCCGGCAAGCTCGAGCGCGTTCTCGCAGATCTGTACGATCTTAGCCGGCTGGTCTTCGGCCTTGAGTATCTCGATGTATGCCATCACGGCTTCGATGTACATATCGCGGTACGAAGCTGACTTCGATATGAGCCACGGCTCTGAAGAAAAATCGGGTAGAAGCGAGCCCTTGTACATTTCAATGGCCTGCTTCAGATATTCCTTCCTTCTTGCCTCAGAGATCATCGGATTGATGCCGGCTTTCGCGAGCGCATCAAAATCAAGCGCATCTATCGAAACGTCAAGCTCGCGGTTCCACTGGTACGTTCCCCTGTGCGAGATTATGGCACCGTCAAGGGCTTCTGCCCCTTCCTTGTCTATCATCGAGCGGAAACGGTAAAGGAGCGTCCGAAGAGCCGTTGCCGGATTGGCATAGTCCTCTCCCGACCACAGAAGCTCGAAAAGCTCCTGATGCGTGATCGGCCTGTCCCGGTTGACAAGAAGATATGCTACAAAAAGCTTCGTCTTCCTGGTGTTCGCAAGATTCTCGAGTATCGGCTTTCCGCCCTTTAAGATCTCGAATCCGTCAAAAAGTCTGATAGTGATTTTCTCTTTCATAGATGTACCTGCCTTCTGATGTGTATGCGAGTGATCGATTATCTGTAGGGAATCACGTAGTATTCAGGGTCCTTTAAGCCCGATGCCTTCATCCCTCCGATATAATCCATAACTCTGATTATGCCCTGGGCGCCGTCCTCCGATGCGATGATCGTCCGGTCGACTCCAGCATTAGCAACTATGTTGTTGTTCCCCCTTATGTATATCCTGTCCCCGCAGAGTATGATGCCCTCGAAGTTCACGTCCTTGTGCACTATCACGTTTCCGGGAGTAGCCACGATGCCCGTGAAATCCTTTGTCAGCTCAATGTCCGAATCCGATATGAGCTTGCGGTATTTTTCGGAATATCCGCCGTCATTGTTTGAATCGTAGTATATCGGTATCGACTTAAGATTCCCGAGCGACAGCCCCACGAGATTCACAATGCTCCGGTACTCCGCGAACTGCTCTCCTTCGAGCTTGCTCGTGTGATAGAACGTCCCGTCGAGCGTATATGTCGCATCCTTCGACAATCCCTCTATTTCATTCATCCTCTGCCCGTAGCAGCAAAGCTCACCGCCTTCGGGCGAAAACACAACGAATGACTCGTTTATGTTGATGTCGCCTTCGCTCACGATCCTGTCGGACTTGACCCCCAGCTGCGTCGAAAGGATGTTTATTCCGCCGTAGGTTCCGGTCTCGCCGTATACAAGCTCCGCATCCCTGCACTCCTCGGCAGTATGCTTGCCGGCGTATATGTCACCGATTATCGATGACGTGCTCCCCATTATGTATATGCCTTTACCGGCGACCATGCAGTACCTGAACAGATCGTCGTTGCCGGCATGGAAAACCGCTTCCGGGAAGCGCACGCTGTAGCTTATCTTATCAGTCCGCTCTCCGATAAGCGGATCATCATATCTGATCGTGACGTTCTTTATCCAGAGCGCCGCGGTGTTGCCGTCGGCATCCTTTTCCATGTAGACGTGGGTTTCAGGGTTGTCGGCAACCGATAAGGTATTCCTTTCATCTTCGGGAATGAACGAATCGAGCATAGTGCATACGGAATGGCTGTCCTTCCCGAGCGCGCTTTTTATGCGGTTCGCATATCCCGTCCGGAAATATCCTTCAAGCTCCTTCTCTGAAAACCGGATGTCATCATCATCCATTATCAGCTCCTGAAGCTTTTCGTACTGCTCCTGCCCTGCCGTCCTCGCGATCGAGGATACTGCTTTTTCTATGGCGGATGATGCCCGTCCGATTCCCTGCACGCTCCTGACCACGCTCCGCTGCCTGGCGGATTCCCTGTACATGTCTACGGACCATCGCAAACCCGACAGAACGGCCACCGCAAAAAGGATGATCATCAGCACAAGGGCGTATAACCTGACCCAGTGATACCTTCTCATAACTGATATATTAGCCTATTTGTGACAGAAATGAAATAGTCCTTTGTAAAAATCGCCAAAAAACCCCTCTGCTCAATCGATTTAGAATCATTAATATTTGTACTGTTTTCCGATATTAACAATATCGTGCCATTGAGGTATGCTTATAATGCATCTTCCAGAGAAGGCATTTCTTTTTTCCTTAGGGGACAGTCTTAGGGGGCCTCCGGGGTTATACGGGATCTGAACCGCATCCCGTCCCGGAGGAGCACGTCTCCCCTCCTGCTAAGAGCTTCATCGCCCGTCTCATAATGCCACATATCTTCACCGGATCGGATACCCACTGTCATATTATACACGTTTTGTACGCTTGTCACAATGTAAGGTGATAATTATTTCAATATTTTTTTCCCATTCATTAATAACAGTTGATAATCTGCGCATAAAAAGACACAAAATACAGTTTATAGAGCTATATAATCAAAGATCTGCTTCATGATGTGCCCGATAATGAGCTTCGCGAAATTCTCTTGTAACACGCGACACTATATGATAACATAATCATAGGTAATCCCAGTTGATAATGGTTGAGCCATAGAGCTCTGTTGATAATGGTTGGGATACCATGATAAAAGAAGTGTCGCTATTGGCACTTCTTTTGCGTTGTGTTCCATTATTTATTCAGTGTAACGCGCGAGATACCCGCCGAGCGAAAATCATGGCTCAAAAAGCGGAAAACGCTACAAAAAGAGCGATGTCGATTGAGGTGGATTTTTCCACGAAACCGATTAATCGGTTAACATAACTTCCGCTATCCTTTGACGTTTATGCCTTTGTTTTCCGATTGCGCTGAACAATAGTGCTTTTGAATGCTTTTATCATTTCCGGTGACAGTTCTTCACAGTCCTCGTCAAACTCTATCGGCCTCTTCTTGGCTTCCTCAACCTCTTTAAGTTGTTCCGCCGTAGGCTTCTGTCCCGGCTCAATAACATATGTCTTGATCATAATACAATTCCCTCTCTGTTTCTGTCGCCAGTCTCTATTTCATTTAGTAATACCGATAATTCATTCATAAATGGCCCTACCTCACATTTCAACCCTCATATAGATATTATACTTGTCATACTCGTGATTTTCAAAATAAAACATTTGCGCCTGCGGCGAAAATCATCCTTACTTGAAACAGTTTCCTGATACCCCTATAATATAAAGGAGAAGCACTCATGAAGAATATCGACTGGCATGCGGGATTTGTTTCCGCTATGAAGCTGGAGCTCATTGAAAACGAAACAGACCTGGATTACATCGAGGAACGGCATATTGCCAACAGGGCGCAGCGCATTGATCTTCTGATCATCAGAAATGATACCAATGCGCAGATAGTAAACCCCATCGGCGCTATATTCGGTCGGTTCAACATCTGCGAATACAAAAGTCCCGGGCAGCCGCTTGCATACAGTGATTTCTATAAGACGCTCGCCTACGCGTGTCTGCTTCTCGAAGAGACACAGAAACCCTGCCATAACGGTGCCGCCAAATACACAATGACAATTGTCAGGGAAGCGTATCCCAGGGACCTGTTCAAACTGCTCCGGGCTGATGGAATCGGGATCACATTAGCAGAATCTGGGATTTACCGACTTACTGGAAACCTTCCGTTCAGAACACAGGTGATCATTACGGGCAGCTCGCCCGAACAGGTATCCTGGCTTGGATGCCTTACAAAAAAAGGAACAGAATACGATCTTGAACACATAGTAGCAAACACCCTGGTCCTTGACGGAACTCACAAAAAAGAAGCCGATATCATAATGGACATTTTCACTTCCGCTAACAGGGAACTAGTAGTAAAAGAAATGGAGGAGCCCGATATGTGTAACGCAGTAAACGAATTATTCGCAGACAAAATAAAAGAAATGGAGGCTATCGTCGCCGACAAGGATTCTCTTTTAGCCGACAAAGATTCCCTTTTAGCCGACAAGGATTTAACCATCGCCGACAAAGATGCTATCATCGCAAAACTGCAGGCACAGATTGATCAGCTTCACGCACAACTGGCAGAAAAGAGCAATCCAAAAAAATCATAGCCGCTCAGCTCATCCGATCATATCCCTGATCCGGTCGGCCGCCTTGTCATAATATCCGACATCCCAAATTAGGGGTCCCGGCGGCTATTGCATCAATGACCTTCAATGGCTAATTATCAGTTCAGGCTAAAGAAGTTCCTCTTTACGATCCTGATCGAGTCGGCAACAGATTTTCCGTATTCATTTGTAACAACAACTACAATGTTAGTGATCTGATTATATTTGCTACCGCTCATTAAATCAGCATTTTTAATGTCAACCTTGATTGAATCTTTCTTGACGCTCCCATCACTTTTTCGTTCTGCATCTTCATATTCTTCAACCGTAACCGTCCCTATAACCGTTCCGGTAGAGTTAGTCACGCTTCTCTGTTCCGGCGGATCATTGTCAACGAGAGTCAACATGTCGTCTATATCATCATCAGTATACCTAGCCACAAGAGTTCCAATAGGTTTGCCATCGTTGTCCCTAACTATATCTCTAGTGTTTTCATCAACCTTGGCGGCGCCTTTGTAAACTTCAACTTCAGAAATACCTACACCGGTATTGGTAAATACCCTGAAATGTATGGGAATCTCTTTTGTGTATTTCCCATCTGCCCTAGGAGTCAACTCATATTCATTCACATACAGAATCTTATTTGATGCATTCGCATCTACACCGTAAGGTTTTGAATCACCATTTAAAATATCCATAGAAAGATAGTACAGTTTCGTTGTCGAAATCGAATGTTTTGCTTTAACACGGCTCTTTAGAATATTCTTAAAGTAGCCATCACTGTATCCTATCTTGGTCATCTCAGTATCAGTTTCAAATAACATCATGTTGCTGAATTGGCCCTTTTCCATACTGTTATCCGTTGTAATGCCATACCTTCCGGCCAGGTCATGGTCCGTGTTCCTGCAAAGAAAGCACTCATTGAACGGATTAGGATCATCTATCTTCCACCAGTCTTTACGTTCTCTCCAGTTCCCTCCGCCGTCCTTGTAGCTTACCTTGTCCGCGGTAAGACGCACATAATCATTACAAGCCCCCGTATATCCAAGTTCAGGCTCGTATATAATATCATTAAAGAATTCCCTGCCGCTTCCGTCATGCCACTTGTTTACATTGTTTTGTTTCACAGAATAAAGGAGCCATTGAAGCTTCGCGATATTCAGATCAGCATTCTTTAAAGTGCCAAAATTCGCTTTGCACATACCAATGGCAACATCCTGTTTGTTCACTACATGATCATAAATATCCAGGACCTGTTTCCAACTAAGGTCGTTTGAACTGCTGTATGCCTTGTTTGAAAATTCTGTATCATTCATCAGATTATAGTAAGAAACAATATCATTTTTCGGTGCACCCGGGGATATTATTATAAGATCTGCGTTATTCAGATCATCATCCGAAAAATCCGCAGCAGTCTTAACAAAAACGCTGATACCATTCGCCTGTTTCCAAGCATCAACAATCTTCTTATTATCCCGTTCTCTTTCTACAGTTCTGCTGTCTTCACTTTTAATCTTATATGCACCGTTTGTTCCATCAACAGTCTGTGTCACTCCATCTATTTCTGCACTTAATCTTCTTATAGTCTCAGTTGAACCCGTGCTATCCTTTCCCTCACTATAAAAGAGTGTTAAAAAGGATTCATTATTACAATATATATTCTTTGTATATGAATCAAGGTAGATAACTTCACCAACTTTCATTCCGCTGATCTGGTTCTTTTGGGTAATGATAGTTCTGCTAGAATCAGGGACACCGTAGTTCCACACAAAGTTATAGTTGCCACTTTCATTCGTTGCTCTCGACTTCATATTTACGCTGTTAATGCTTCCATTGGCTTCGCTTGCGTCAACATACTTGTATACTCCCTTGTTGTCTTCAACACGCTCATAAAATCCCTTGACTTTCTGATTATACCAAATCCCGAAATGCCATTTTCCACCGTCATCAATGCCTAGATTTAGATTATTGACCCTGCCGTTGTTTCCTCCGGGATTAAGGTTGCACAGAGCATCCATATACTGTGCTGCCCTTACCTTAGATTTTGCTACAGCACCCTTATCAAAGGGATCGGCTGAAGGATATATCGATTCACACCCTCCTATGAGATACCCAAAATACCCGCAGCCATATTCCGGTACAATCTCATATATATTGAAAGAATAGTCTTCGGTATCCGAGTTCACAACTCCAGAGCTTTCCTGCTCGCTATGCGAGTTTTCACCGCTAAAATCACCATCAGCATATGCTATTGGAAGCTCATGATTTTCAGTGACCATTACAACAGATGATTCATCATCAATCGCAATAACGTCCGTTTTGTAGGACGAGCCTCCGAGCGATAAGCATAAAACTCCCGTCATGAATCCCACAGCAGTTCTTCTAAACATGTTCTTGCAAAATGAATTTCTCTTCATGGTCATCTACCCCGATAATGACTCTGTGCTATATCCTATGTTTCTCAATCAGTACCTACAGATTCTCAGTTACTCTTATCAAGCTTATACTCAGACCCATCAATGTATATCGGAACTGAGATCTTGTTTCTTATCAGCGCCTCTTCTTCAACATGCTTATGTACGACCTTGCCTGTGGCATCCTTATCAAAATTGAGTTCAACTTCAATACCGAGCGGATTTTTGTAACCGGTTGAAGATATATTGACATATGTCTTGCTAGGTGATGCCGTCAAAACCTTAGGTTCTATCCTGAACTTGGTCGAACCCTCGCCAAGAAGATAAGGATTGGGGGTCGTCCCCATAGCGCCCTCTATTTCTGTCACTCGTTTTGCCACAATCTCCTTTGCGTTTCCGCTTGAAGGATCGTTCCATATACCCCTGTCCATATATATATTAAATCTGCCAGATCCTGCGGGATTCTCAGATCCCGAAACAAAAACAACCCCATCAAATTTGTGAGTTCCTGTCCCATCAAACTTCCCAAAAGCCGCATAATGCGTAATTCTTCCTGCAGGGTCAGGCGAATCCACCTTTTGTATAACAACACAGTTTGCGCCCATAATCGTATCCATCATCTGATTGACGTTCGTCTGAAGTTCATACTGCGCTGACACATTTGCACTCTCATTGCGATACATGTTTATAGCAAAATTCATGAGCGCTGCAATGCTTCCCGATACAATAACGCCGATTGAGATAGCCACGATCAATTCAACTAAGCTAAGGCCGTTATCATTCAGTTTTAAATTTTCCTTCCTGCCTTTATTCACGAATTATCATTTCCTCACATAATGTCTTCCGGTGGTTGCCACAAGATCTACCATAGCTGTTTTGGATGACAATTTTGAAGACGTGGCCGTAATCGTGCATACGCCTACCGCATTATCCGGATCACCATCGATGGCTTTTACAGACCCATTGGCCTTATCAAACTCAAACTTCACATCGCCGCTTGTTTTTTCTTCTGTTCCGTAATTCACTTTCAATGAAGCACTCTTTTTTATATCAACAGTTTTATATTCGGCGCCCCCTCTTTCTATCACTATCTTGTTCTGTGACGGATCGCTATCTATATGAAGTTTCATTACAAAAACACCATCTTTGGACATAGACAGCATCCTTACTTCAGCAAGCTCATCATCTATAGTTTTAGCAACATACTCTGCATCTCTGCTGAACATAAGCGATAGTCCAAAAGAAAGAATCCCCACCATTACCGCCATAATCGAAATTATAACAATAAGCTCAATGAGCGAGTATCCGGCATTTTTATCAGGTTTGTAACCAACATTTTTAGCCATCAGCTTGTCGGCCCTTTCTGCCAATTTTCATAATACATAAAGGCATGATAGTCTGCTTCAATTCTATCGACTTTCTTCTTGCTGCCTTCGGCAACGTTGTACAGCAGCATGGCGTCCGTTGTAACAGTTCTGAGACTGTCGTCAATTCCTATCGGGCGTGTATCCTTTGTAAGATAATTTATAAGATAATATGGCTTGTATCCTCCATACGAATCCAGCACCGAGGTCGGTCCGGACGGTTCTGACTCGGGAAATGTCTTGACATTCTGTATCTCTTTTTCAATTCTTGCCTGTATCAATCCCTTATCATTACTTATAACATCATTAGCGGTACCGCCCTCGATGATCACAACACCGGTTGCCATCAGAAGCCCGTTTACTGTTGTTCCTGACTGAACAGTTATATTCCCATCGACAATTGCGACACCCTTAAATGTGTTACCTACTGTAATGATATTCTTTGGGGTCACGCCGTCATCTTCATATACTGTGGTACTCCCTATGACGAGATCTCCTTTCTTTACCACGCAGTCTCCGTACCCATTTCTCGTAAGGCCACGCGCAACGGCTTTACCAACATCACCGATCGTATTAGTACCGGTCCCTATTTTGTCAAGTGCAACAAAATGACCAAGAGGAGCCGCCTCTGCCGCGGCTTTATATCCGTTGCCGTCACCTTCCCATTCATTCTTCACATTCGTATTCACGCCGGGGTCTGTCTGCAAAGGCGTGTCCTGATGGGCATTCAGATTGGTCGTGATCCACTGGTATCTGTGGAAAAGGTTCTGCGGATAGGCTGCATATCTTTCCATTCCTTCAGTATTCTTCAGCATTGTGCTATCATAATCGGAGCCATTCTTTTTATAATTAACTATTGCATTCTGCGAATACAGGATGGCATCCCCGTCACCGATCACACAATCACGCAGGTCAAAATATACGTATCCCATCGACTTGTTTATCCTTGTATAAACAGTATACGGCGAAGGCGAAGCCCCGCACTTCGTTTCGTATATTTTCTCCGCTTCTTCCTCAGAAAGAATTACCGGTGGAGTTGCCGCAAGAGCTTCCGTTTTAGCTTGATTCATTACAGCTTCTCTTTTGGTTTCAGAATTCATGATTATGTCGAAGAAAGCTTCCATGGAACTTATTGATTTATTAGTTCCTAGCGGTCTGTATTTATATTTCCCTTCCGAATCCGTAACATCTGTCACATCTTTGTATCCTATCGGATTTGTAGGGTCAGTATCCTCAATCCACAATCTGTCATTGAAATTCAGATAGGCATAGCATATATTCTCACCATCGCTGGTAGTAACAATATATGTTTTAAACGGTTTTGACGGATCAGCAAAAGCATATCCGAACCAGTCCGAGAACTTATCTGATAGTTTGAATCCCTTTCCTGTAACCGTCGGATCAAACTCCGTTGTTTTTATCTCGGGATTTGAACTCTCGAGCAGATCTGTCGGAACCAGATAAAGCTGCTGATTAGTCTTAAGTGCGATAGCCTCTGCGGTAGGTGCCACCTTTGTTGTGCTATCATCAATATTTATTCCGCCGGCAGCCTCCTTGGAAAAGTCAACATATGCACGCCCCATCAATACGAGCGATCTGATTTTTTTCATATCGAGCGTTGCAGATGAACCGTTTACGATTATCGCGCTGCTTTCAGCATCATCGCGCCCCGTCTCCGAAGAAAACGAAGAAAAATGCACGGGAGTGGGAGTAACCGCCGGGTTCGGATTAGGCAGCGTCTTATCATTATATCCGTAGTAGTTTCCCTTTATTGTGACTTTACTGTTATCAGCATTCAACTCCAGATCATTAAGAGCGAATGAATTAGAATTAAGATTGATTGCATCCTGATCGGCGTTAAGGACCGCACCCTTGCATGTGCGCATCGTATCAAAATAAATGTTCGGCAGATTTGCATCGCTTACACCGGAATTGCCGACAGTAAGTTTAGGGCGCTCACCGGACAGGTTTATATCACCCTTAGAAACGATATAATTGCCGTTAAAAGATACATCGCTTCCGGAGCCTGCCTTACCGTTAATGTTTATCCCGCCGAGCAGCTTCTCCGCGCCGTATGCGCTGTCACTCAGGCCGGACGGAAGTGAAGGCGAGCCCCCTGATCCCCCATGAATACCCGCGTATACATTTCCATTTATCGTTGCATTGCCGTTAATGTACAGTCCCTTATTCGCAATGATACAATAGTCAGTAACATCCACATTGGGGCCCAGAAAGTCCATTGTAGGAGTCTCTATTACAATATCGGTAGATACAGTAGCCTGAAAGTCCTTTGAATCCTTTGTTGTAACCTGAACGCCGACCAATCGTATCCTGTCCGCAGTGGAAACACTCGCGTCCGAACCGTCTAGCAGTTCATATCTGTATTCCTTGACAGTTACGGTGATATTCCCTGCAGTAACACCGGACTGATCGACGATATACTTCTTCAGCTGGTTCTGTACAGGCGTCATATCAGATGGGGCTGGGTCGATTTTTATTTCTTCTGCCGCCTTTTTTATATAGTTTTTCTTGTATGTCGCCTCTGCTTTTTCAGCGAACGTAGTATCATCGTTTCCAGGCAGTCCAACATCTTTAAACGCATCTTCATACTCGTCGCCGGCTATCTTTGCTGTCTCCTGTCCGATACCTGTATAGATGTCATTAAGCGCTTTTTCAGCATAGTAAAAATCATCCTTCGTTCGTCTGTCTATGCTCTTCATTCGCAGATTCATGACGCTCGTGCCCAGAATGATGGACGTAAGAATGGTCACAAAAGCAATGGCCACCAGCACCGTTATGAGCGTGGAACCTCTGTTTCCTATGAAGTTGTCTTCTTTACAGTTTTTCATGAATCTTTACGTTCCTGTTGATCGGTCAGTCGTTTGCTTCTTTTGTTGAATCAACCGATGTTACATAATCTCCTATCGTGCCGTCCGGATTCTGTTTGAATAAATGTACCGCCACGTCATATATCCTTATACCTGATTCCTCTTTATATATATGTCCCTTTACTGTATTGTTTTCTGCATCCTTATGCTGCAGATTAGTGATGATCTCAAAATCACCGTTCTTCATATTTCCGTCAACATCTAAATCCGTGGTCTCGTCAAGCGTCATTCCGCCATAATCAACAGTAATTCCCGTGCCGTCTATCGAAAGAGCCGTATCGGACTGCATGACAAAATATACTTTGTGAGTTGCGTTGCTCGTACTGTCAGTAATCGATATCAATTCACCGCCCGGCAGAACCTCAGCCGGCTTTTTATAAAAAAGATATATATTGCTTGCAATAGTTGTGCTCCCGTCATCAGGCGCACTGAATGTTCCCGCGAACAGATCTCTGGAATAGGTCGAACCGGTTTCTGACAGATGCGGATCAGGGTTGTAATCATAATAAATCACACGGCATTTTACGCTTATAAGATCATGTGAAACGTTGTCAGTCTTTTCAATGCTTATCTTTTTACATTTTATATTTTTGGAAGCATCATAGTGGTCCCCATTCTGTCTGAAATAATCTCTTGCCGCTTCATCATATCTGCTGAATTCCTTTGACGTTATGACAGCCTGGCTAAGCGCATCAATTTCATCTATCTCCGGAAGCTTCAGGCTATTGGCATCTGATGCCGTATCATTCTTGGCATTCATATAGGACGACGTCCGGAGAGTTGCTAGAACTGCAAACTTTTCTCCCTGTGTGGATACGGCGTCCTTTTTATACAGTACATAAAACGGTTTCTTCGGATCATCGCTATCATCAACTTTACCCGTAAGGAGCTCTGTTCCGGTAATCCCTGATGTCGTAGACTCAAGGTCGGCCGCAGCCTTGGCTTTTCCGATCTGCGCAGTATATAGCGCTATCCACTCGGCCTCTGTTGATGGCGGAGGTGTTGTTTCGAAAAATCCCGCATCTTTATCCGTAAGCGACGTCACAATCGGCTTTACTTCACTGGTCCCCGGAATTACAGCCGTTCCGTTGTACTTAACCTGCAGGTCAAATATACTTGACGTCTTTATTTCTTCCATCACCAGCTCACCAAGGCTCGTTACATTCTGCATCGACTGTGCCTTTGCATTCGTCCTGGCCGAGAGAGTCATTGACTGATAAAGCGGGATTATAGCTATAGCAAGAATAGCAACACAGACTATGAGCTCAACAAGACTGAAGCCCCTGTTATCCTCTGCTATATTGCATTTTTTCATGCGTCTGTCAGTCATTGACCGTAATCTCTCCGTCCTTTTCGGATATCTTGAATCTAGGTTTCTCACTATCGTCGCCATCAACATTTATCACGAGCGGAATATCCGATGAATTATGAGCATGTATATCCATTGACACCTTATCTCCATCACCGGACCTCTCTGTGGAAATGATATGCAGGTAAACCTTGTCATCCTCTCCTCTGGTGATCTTATCCTCATATTCATTATCGCCAACACTGTATCTGACTATATAATCGCCCGACTCACCCGATAATGTGAATACTATCTTTTGGGTATCATTCGTATCCGACGTGATATAACTCTCGCCTTCGGGATCATCCGCCTTTCCTGCCGTAATGCCGTTCGTATTGTCAGTAACGGCATTAGCCTTTATAAAATAATCTTCTCCGTATCTGTCCAGATCATCTCCGGATAAACCTCCCATCAGTTTATTCAGGAAATCCGATGCCATATCTGCCAGAATGTCAAGTATCGACCCGCCCTGATCCGAGTGTTTGAACACATTGTCCGTTCCAAGAGAATCAACATCGGTCACAACTTCCGGAAGAGTCCTTCCCTCGCCCAGTATCGCATACTGGGAAAGCGTAACAGTACCTGAGACAAGATCGCTGTACGATGCGTAGCTGACATCAATGTCTTTTATAACTATCCTGTCGTCATAGTCTCGTATATATGCCAGGAACTTTTTGAATTCTTCATATTCAACCTGAAAAGTCAGACCGAGCTCCGTATCTCTTCCGATAAGACCTCCGATCGCGCTTGTTGAATTCTGTGCAGCAGCATCGGGCACTATGTCTCCTGGCGCTTCATCTCCTTCAGCCGCGGCCACGTTTTCTTCTAGTTGCTGCTGTTCAACGTCAGAGGCGCTCTCAACTTCACCGCCGTTGACGAGAGCCTGAGTCTCTTCGGCAAATTGCATCTGAGAAAACCATATCGGTATATCCGCTTCCGCATGCGATGCAAACATGATAGACTTTTCATCCGTATTGTCCTCGGGAAATCTGTCTATTATATCATCAATCTCACTATTGGCGCTTTCTATACCGGCTTTATATTCGTCCTGTTTAGCATAAGCCTCGCTCTTGCGGGACAGTTCCATATCAAGCTCGGTTTTTTCACTTGTAAGCTTATCAATCTTATCCAGGAAAGGCCTCGCACATAGAAAATATGCCGCTGCAAGGATTATCAGTGCTCCAAGGTATACGAGTAATTTCTTATCTCTTTCCGACATTACTCAACACCTCCTTCCAAAGATGATTCGTCCTCTGGCTCTTCTGTTTCGGATTCATCAGTTTCTGAATCCTCTCCAGGATTATCTGAATTGTCTTCATTCACTGTTTCATCTTCAGGCTCAGCCACTTCTTCCACGCTGACAATGTCATCTTCTTCCATGGTTTCAACATTATCATCGCTTTCATCTTCAGATTTATACGGATCATCATACTGAAGCGTAAACTTTAAATTAAATGAGTCTTTTGCAGAGTAATCCTCGATTCCTTCATTTATGAAATCAACCTTCACATTTGAAACATATGGCAGTTTTTTCAGCTGCTTTACAAACTCGGCAACAGCAGGCTTTCCGTATGAAAGACCGTCTATAGACACTTCTCCTCCTGTAGAGCTGAATTTTGTTATCGCTACGGCCGCAGGCTGTTTTTCCTCCAGGTCCGCAAATAATCGGGCTAGTGATTCATTTGCGCCTTTGGTACTGTCATACCAGCTCCTCATCATGTTGAGATCGCTCTGAGACTGCTCATACTGAGTCTTTATGGTCTCAACATCCCCCAATGAATCAATCTTAGTTCTGATATCGTCATTTTCCTGCTTTTTCGTATGATAAATGAATATCAGTGCTCCGCACATGACTGCCGCCATAACGGCAGCGAATATCAGTATCCACCACGGAAGCTTTTCTCCTCCGGTTTTAACTTTCTCGCCTTTTTTACTCTGATCTGAAAGAGAAATGCGCATCGGTTCTAGCACCGCACCGATGTTCGCAAGATAATTTGCAACTATCTCATCTGACAGGACATGCTTGTTCTTAACTTCTACCCCGCGGAGTGAGGATATTACCTCCACATCCTGTTCCATCTCGCTGTCCATAAGCTCAGCAAGACCATTCACAGATGTGACGTCACCGATCATATATATTCGCTCAATCGGATGATCCGCATTTCTTGCCCTGTAGAATTCAAGAATCCTTCCGATACTGGAAAGCATCGAACGTACAGCATCCGCAACATCGGGATACTGCGCAGACAGATCGTTGAGATCCTCATCAATGAGCACCATGTCGGCCTCATCATCCGATATCCCTCTAGATATTTTAACGGCATCGGCGATGGCGAGTCTTCCATATGGAACGCTTCTTTGCATTACCATCGTAGAGCCGTTCATTATATTGACAACCGTA
>JAILNQ010000079.1 GCA_024691425.1 Lachnospiraceae bacterium | reverse complement strand
GCCTTAAGTTTGTTATCCTTAAGGCGCGCCATTTCAAGAATGGTATCGATGCTCTCCTGCTTGGCATCATGGATAAAGCAGCACGTGTTTACGACTATCACGTCAGCTTCGTCCTGGTCATCGGTAAGCACATAACCGGCTTCGCACAGCCTTGCCGTCATGTGCTCGCTGTCCACGAGATTCTTATCGCATCCAAGCGATACGGGAAGCAGTTTCATATCGCATCTCATACCATTGATTATTCTGCAAGTATCTTGATGTCACCCTTTTCGAGCTCTTCGATCGCTACCGAGAGGGGATTCCTGTTGTGGGCATCCTTTATCGTGGTAGGGCGGCCGTTAACGAGCTGACGTGCTCTCTTCGATGTGGCCATAACGATTGAATAGCGGCTGTTTACTACGGGATGTTCCCCTTCTTCAACCTCGCTGTTCGCAACTTTCATAAGATCGCTGTAAGACGGATGTAACATGATCAATTCTCCTTTTGTCCTGCCAGGAACTCTTCGAATTCCCTCTTTTTTTCGTTTATGTAATCACGGTTCCGCGAGACCGCCATCTGCTGGCCGCTCACGATCGCATTAAACATCTCAACACTTTCCGACAATACATCATTTATCATCAGGAAGTCATATCTGTCAACTACCGATATCTCAAATCCGGCCTTTTTCATTCGTTTCGCTATGACTTCTTCCGATTCCGTTCCCCTGTGTTTGAGCCTGTTGTATATCTCCTCCACACTGGGCGGCATCACAAATATAAGTACTGCATCGGGGTATTCGCGCTTAATGCTCAGGGCTCCTTCAGTCTCTATCTCAAGGATCACGTTCTTCCCCTTCGACAGCTGCTCTTTGACGTAAGCCCTCGGTGTCCCGTAAAAGTTCCCGACATACTCGGCGTACTCGAGGAGTTCCCCGCGGGATATCATCTCCTTGAACTCTTCACGGGTCTTGAAGAAGTAATGGACTCCTTCCTCTTCGCCCTCCCTCGGGGCACGCGTCGTGGCCGAGACCGACAGGGCGTAGTTATCATATTTCTGAAGAAGTTCACGGATTATCGTTCCCTTGCCCGATCCGGCGAATCCGGACAGGATGACCAGGATGCCTTTGTTGTTCATCACATGTCCCCCTGCAAAAATGTCATTCTATATTCTGTATCTGTTCACGCACTTTTTCGATGTCGGTCTTGAGATTGATCGCGATATCGCTCGTTGCAAGATCGTTTGCTTTCGAAAGGATCGTGTTCGCTTCCCTGTTCATCTCCTGGGCGATAAAATCAAGTTTCCTTCCGACGCTGCCGCCCTCCGAGAGTATATCCGATGTAGTACGGATATGACTTTTGAGCCTTACGATCTCTTCGTCCACACAGATCTTGTCCGCATAGAGAGTGACTTCCCCGAGGATCCTCGACTCCTCTATCCGCGAATCAGCCAGAAACTCCGCGACTTTGTCGCACAGGTTCTTCCGGTATTCTTCGATGATCTCGGGAGCACGTTTTTCGATCTCTTCGACGTATCCAAGCATCGTTTCGAGTTTTTCACAAAGATCGCGCCTGAGATTCTCGCCTTCCTTGATACGTGTCTCAACGAAAGCTTCCGAAGCTTCCCTTACGACCTTTTCAAGATCGGACCAGATCTCATCCTCGTCCACGTTCGCTTCTTCAAGAGAGAATACTTCGGGATACCTTGAGAGTGTTGATACCCTCACATCGTTCTCTATCCCGAACTCTTCCGACATTTCCTTAAGATATGAAAGATAGGCCTTTGCCATATCCCTGTTATACTTCAGATTATAATTCTCTTCGGTATAGTCTTCATATGTAATGAACAAATCGACCTTGCCGCGCTGTATATAATCCTTGAGGAGCGTCCTTATCGATGCCTCGAAAAAGCTCAGTTTCTTGGGCATCTTGATATTGCAGTCGAGATACCTGTGATTGACGGATTTCATCTCGACAGTGATCTTGCGCTTCTCATCCGAATATTCCGCACGACCGAAGCCGGTCATACTTTTTATCATATTTCACCTTTCAATCCAACAAAATGGCGCTTTATACATTATAGTTAAGACATGCCGCAACGTCAAGGATAACAGCAATGATCACACCATCCCGGCAGTGATCACACCATTCTCTCGCCTGAAAGCACCTTCCTGTAATCATATAGATTTTTCTCCAGCAGCTTCGGTGTGTCAAGTCCGTACGGACACTTGCTCCTGCACGCATTACAGTGCATGCAGTCATCGATCTTCGACATCTTCTCCTGCCATGTCCGGTTCAGCCATGAAGCTGACGGAGCGCGCCGCAAAAGAAGCGCCATACGTGCGCACATATTTATCTCTATACCGGCAGGGCAGGGCATGCAGTAGCCGCATCCGCGGCAAAAATCACCTGCCGTCTCCCTCTTTTCCTTATCTATGAAAGAGCGGATCCCATCGGTCATGACCGGCGGGTTATCCATATATGAAAGCCATTCATCGAGCTCCGCTTCCTTCTGGATCCCCCAGAGCGGCACAACATTGTCAAACTGTGCGATATATGCGTAGGCTGCGGCAGAATCGGTGATCAGTCCGCCGGATAATGCCTTCATCGCAAGGAATCCGACATCATTCTTTTTACACAGTTCGACCAGCGCCTCGTCTTTTTCATCCGACAGATATGAAAGCGGAAACTGCAGCGTTTCATAAAGCCCGCTCTCTACAGCTTCCTTTGCTACCGAGAGCCTGTGGTTGGTTATTCCTATATGAAGTATCTTTCCCTGCTCCTTTGCCTTGAGCGCGGCATCATATATACCGCTCTCATCTCCGGGCTTCGGGCAGAATGAAGGGTTATGGAACTGGTACAGATCGACGTGGTCCGTCTTCAGCTGACTCAGTGTTTCCTCAAGATCCTTCCAAAATCCCTCCGCAGTAACGGCGCCTGTCTTTGTAGCGATCGTGATCTTATCCCTCATGCCTTCAAAAGCCAGACCGAGCTTATGCTCACTGTCGGTATACGCCCTGGCTGTGTCAAAGTACGTCATTCCTCCGTCATAAGCCTTGCGGAGTATCCTGACTGCTTCATCATCACTGACCCTTTGGATGGGAAGTGCCCCGAAAGCATTCTGTGGTGTTTCGATCCCTGTTTTACCCAATTTCATAAGCGAAACCTCCATACTGGGATTATAAAGCAAAACGCTCTTCTGCACAAACAGTTCTTGTGTTAGAATATGGTCTATGGCATTGGACGGGATAACAATCAGAGCGCTTAAATGCGAGCTTAGCAAAAGGCTCCTCGGCGGGAGGATCTCAAAGATCGTACAGCCCGAGGCCGACGAGCTGCTGCTCACAATAAAGACAAAGGACGCCAACGAGCGGCTTCTCATATCAGCGGGAGCCTCTCTTCCTTTTGTGTACCTTACAGATGAGAACAAGCAGGCGCCCATGACCGCACCGAATTTCTGTATGCTCCTTCGAAAGCATATATCGGGCGGGCACATCACAGAGATATCACAGCCGGGCCTTGAGAGGATCATCGAGCTTACGATAGAACACCTTGATGAGATGGGCGATCCCTGCCGGAAGATCCTCACGGTCGAGCTTATGGGCAAGCATTCAAACATCATCTTCCGGAAGACCGACGGTGTGATCATCGACAGCATCAAGCATGTGAGCGCTGCTGTATCATCCGTAAGGGAGGTGCTGCCCGGAAGGGATTATTTCATCCCTAAGGCGGAAGATAAGCTTGATTTACATAACTATATTTTATGTAACCATTATGACGGCATCGTTCCGGACATGATGAATGATTCGATTTTATGTAAACCTATTCCGCTTTCCAAAGCCCTCTATACATCGTTTACCGGATTCTCTCCCTCTCTCGCAGTAAGCCTTTGTGAGCAGGCGGGTCTTGACAGCGACAGGTCTGCCGGCACATACGATAGTTCTGATTTATGTAAACTGATTGAACAGCTCGGTGAGCTTGACAAAAGGATCGAAGCGGGTGATTTTCGCCCCGCGATCATTGTTGACGGGGACGGGAAAGTCGTTGAGTTCGAGGTCGTGGAACTTGCCCAGTATAAAGGTATGG
>JAILNQ010000048.1 GCA_024691425.1 Lachnospiraceae bacterium | reverse complement strand
GATCCCCGGGGATGAAGATGAATACAGGTGCGCAATAAGCGCATATGAAGAAGACCTTGTACGTCTTACTCTTCTGTTCGTCAAAAAGTGCGACGCAGAGCTTCCATGCGAGATCGTTCTGTATCAGGCTCTTCCGAAGGCGGACAAGATGGAGCTTGTCATAACGAAATCAGTTGAGCTCGGCGTATCGGCTATCGTTCCGGTAGCGACGGACCGCGCGGTCGTAAAGCTCGACGGCGGCAGGGCCGAAAAGAAAACCGCAAGATGGAACGGCATTTCCGAGGCCGCGGCGAAGCAGTCGAAACGTGCGATAATCCCTGAGGTCAGACAGGTAATGAGCATGAATGAAGCCGTTGAGAGCTGCCGTGATTTTGATGTGAAGATCATTCCGTATGAGCTTTCTGATACAGATGGGATGAAAAATACCCGTGATATCATCGGCGGCATAAAGCCTGGAGATAAGGTCGCCGTTTTCATCGGGCCTGAAGGGGGATTCACCGAGGAAGAGATAGAGCTTGCCAAGTCTTCCGGGATCGTTCCGGTTACACTCGGACGCAGGATACTGCGTACGGAGACTGCAGGGATCGTGGTGCTGTCCTGGCTCGTCTATAACTTAGAGCCGTAAGAGGGAAGCGAAAAACCGATAACAGCTATCAGAGGATGAAATGATATATCTTGATAACAGCGCTACAACAAGGACATTTGATGAAGTGACCGGCTGCATGACAGAGATCATGAGGGATACATTCGGTAATCCCTCGAGCATGCATATGGCAGGGGTTGAAGCCGAGAAGGAAATAAGGAAGGCAAAGGAAACACTTGCCGGAATCCTGAAGGTAGATACGAAGGAGATAGTATTCACTTCAGGCGGAACCGAATCTGACAATCTTGCGCTTATCGGATGCGCAACGGCGAACAGAAGAGACGGGATGCACCTTATAACAACGGCGGTTGAGCATCCTGCAGTGCTTGAGACGATGAAATATCTTGAGGAGCAGGGTTTTTCGGTCACGTATCTGGGCGTTTCGCGCGATGGAAGAGTGGACCCAAAAGAGCTCGCTTCGGCGGTAAGGGATGATACGATACTTGTATCCGTTATGCACGTTAACAATGAGATCGGAGCGGTGAACGATCTTGAGGAGCTGTCAAGAGTTGCAAAAGCGATAAAACCCGGGATAATCTTCCATACGGATGCGGTACAGTCCTTCGGAAAATTCAGGATATATCCGAAAAAATCCGGAGTCGATCTCGTGTCGGTAAGCGGTCATAAGATACACGGCCCGAAAGGCGTCGGCCTGCTTTATATCAGCGATAAGGTGAAGATAAAGCCTATCCTGTTCGGAGGAGGACAGCAGAAGGGAATGCGGTCCGGTACAGAAAATGTTCCAGGAATCGCGGGACTTGCCTTAGCGGCCAGGATGTCTTATGAAATGCTTGATGAGGTGACGGAAAAGATGTATGAGCTTAAACGGCATTTTGCCGAAGAGCTCTTAAAGCTTGACGGTGTGAGCCTTAACGGCATTCCCGATGATGATCTGTCAAATATACGCGAAACCTCGCCTCACATAGTGAGCGCCTCTTTTGAGGGGGTACGGGCCGAGGTGCTGCTGCATGCTCTTGAAGCAAAGGAGATATACGTTTCTTCAGGAAGCGCATGCTCTTCAAACAAGCCTGCGGTCAGCGCGACGCTTACTGCTATAGGACTCGACAGGAGCCTGCTCGATTCGACACTCAGGTTCTCGTTTTCCTGCGAAACGGGCATGGACGATATAGATACTGCTCTTTCGGTTCTTGCCGAGGAGCTTCCGAAACTCAGAAAATATTCACGTCACTGATGGAGATGAAATGAAATATCCGGCTTTTCTTATCAAATATGCGGAAATCGCGATCAAAGGAAAAAACAGGTATGTGTTTGAGGATGCGCTCATGCACCGCATTAAGCTCGCTCTCAAATATACGGACGGGGAATTTGCCGTTACGAAGTCTCAGGGCAGGGTATATGTGAACTGCCTTACGGATTATGATGAGGACGAGGTTATTGCAGCGCTTCAGACCGTTTTCGGCATCAATGCTATCTGTCCTGTTGTAAAGCTTGCCGATGAGGGCTTTGACAAGCTGTGCGAGGAAGCGGTCAGGTACATAGACGAAGAATATCCTGACAAGAACAGGACGTTCAAGGTGTTCGCGAAGCGTGCGAGAAAGACTTATCCCGTAAGGTCGACGGAGATGAACTGCGCTCTCGGCGAGGCGATACTGGGTGCATTTCCCGAGATGAAGGTCGATGTTCATGAGCCTGAGATCGAGCTCCATGTCGAGGTGAGGGAGGACATCTACATTTATTCCCGGCAGGTTCCGGGTCCCGGAGGCATGCCAGTCGGAACTAACGGAAAAGCGATGCTGCTTCTGTCGGGCGGGATAGATTCGCCCGTTGCCGGATATATGATAGCAAAGCGAGGAGTCAAGATAGACGCGGTGTATTTCCATGCGCCCCCTTACACAAGCGAAAGGGCGAAGCAGAAAGTCATCGACCTTGCGAAGATCGTGGCGAAGTATACAGGGACGATATGTCTTCATGTGATCAATTTCACGGACATTCAGCTCGCTATTTATGAGAAGTGTCCTCATGAAGAGCTCACGATCATCATGCGCAGATACATGATGCGCATAGCCGAGCGGATAGCGCTCGAGAACGGATGCTTAGGGCTTATTACCGGAGAGAGCATAGGACAGGTCGCGAGCCAGACCGTACAGTCGCTCGCGGTGACGAATGAGGTATGCACGCTTCCGGTGTTCCGTCCCCTGATCGGGTTCGACAAGCAGGAGATCATAGAGGTTTCAGAGAAGATCGGAACGTTTGAGACATCGATACTTCCGTATGAGGACTGCTGCACGATCTTCGTAGCGAAACATCCCGTAACGAAGCCCGAAGCGAAGATCATAAGAAGGTCCGAGACGAAGCTTGCAGATTGCATAGATGAGCTTGTCGAAAAGGCGATCGAAACAGATGAGGTACTGAACGTCATATAGGAAACAAAGGATGTTCGATGTTAAAACACCCAAAAGGATAGATGCCCGGCTTCTGTTTGCACTTGCTGCCGTTATCGGAGCCGTATGTTTCATAGGAATATACGGTGTTTCGGTTCTTGATTTTACTGAAACGGGGTGGCTCGTCGGTAATTATGATGCCATTGAAGACTATTTTGACCTGATGCAGCATTTCGTCGGATGGTGCCATTTCAGAAATGATCCGTGGCAGTTTCCGATAGGACTTATCGATTCGCTGTCATATCCGCACAGTCTGTCAGTGATCTACACGGACTCGATACCTCTCTTCGCGGTTGCTTTCAAGCTTTTCTCGCCTTACCTTCCGCAGGATTTTCAGTATTTCGGACTGTTCGGGATACTGTCTTTTGCGCTGATGGGCGGATTTTCCGCCATTCTCCTGAGAAGGTTCGGACTATCCGACATACAGTGCGCACTCGGCTCCGTCTTCTACGTCATCAGTTCCACGATGATCTGCAGGATGTTCTTTCATACATCGCTTTCAGCGCAGTTCCTTATCGTTGCCGCACTCGTGATGTGGGTGTATGACGGCCTGATGAAGTCGGATAAGATGCGCATATCCTGCTGGGCCCTGATGGGATTTTTATGCGTAGGCATACATTCATATTTCCTGCCGATGACCGGAATGATTCTTGCGGCACTGGCAGTTACTCAGTTTCATAAAAAAAAGATATGGCTTCCCATTGCTGAGATTACGGCATTTTCTGCGGCCGGGCTCATAAACCTGTATGTTCTCGGAGGCTTCTATGGCAAAACAGATGCTTCGGGAATGTTCTTCGGAGCATTCGGAAGCAATCTGAACACGTTCATCAATCCATGGGAGGTCGGACGGCTTCTTCCGAGGCTTCCGCTCCAGAATGAATTCCAGTATGAGGGAGTGGCATATCTCGGAGCCGGCATACTGTTTCTCTTTGGCGCCGTTGCAGCAGGCCTTGTGATAAGATTTATAAGGCATGTGCCGGAAGAGGCGTTCCATTCCGACAGGATCTACGGAAGAGCCGCCATGCTGCTTTTTGCCATGTCGTTTCTTCTGGCCGTGATACCGGTCATAGCATACAACGAGACGACGCTGGTCCGTATACCGTTTCCGCGTTTTCTCGAAAGGATCCTTGCCATATTCCGCTCGAACGGAAGGCTCGTATGGCCTGCGATGTATCTTCTCATGACGGCGGCCATAAGCTTTGCGGCATATACATTCAGGCATTACAGGTATGTGGGCACGATACTGATCGCCGCGGCGCTTGTGCTTCAGATATGCGACTTTGGTGCGACATTTGAAAAAAAGAATGAGATATTTACCGCCGCATACGGCACAGAAACGGTATGGGATGATGAAGAAGCGTCCGCCTTTGTGAAGGGGAAGAGGGAATTCATATTCCTTTACACTGATAACGATATCACGATACCGACGGCGTATTACGGATATGCTCACAGAATGCGCCAGAACAATTATTATTTTGCAAGGGATATAGATGACAAGATAAACGGAACGATAGGACTGTATTATGCCGAGCTCGACAATAAGAATATGAGGGATGATGCGGTCTATGTTCTGAAGGCGGAGGACTACAGGAAGTATAAGGAATACTATGACGGGCTCGATGCTGAGAAGCTTGAGAAGTTCGACCATGTGATGCTTAAGGCCAAAAAAAAGGACCACGGAAATCCGTGATCCTTGTGGAATCAGCAATAGTTTATACGGTGTACTGCGCGAGAACTGACATAACATCGTCTGCGTTTCCGTCCGTATGGATGTTAAGATCGATAGGCTTTGAAAGGTCTAAGCTGAAAATACCCATGATCGACTTTGCATCGATAACGTATCTGCCTGATACGAGATCGAAATCATAGTCAAACTTGGTAACGTCATTGACAAATGACTTAACCTTATCGATTGAGTTTAACGAAATCTGTACTGTCTTCATGAAAAATTCCTCCTTTTCATCTTCTTTATACTATTTTCCCTGTTCACGGTTTTAATATAATTCCGGCGGGAATAAAAGTCAATTCCGAAAAAATACCAAAAATACGGAGTTCTCTAATGAAAAAGGTAGCATTTCACAACCTCGGTTGTAAAGTCAATTCGTACGAGCTGGACGGAATTTCACAGATGTTCCAAAAACGAGGCTACGAAATTGTTGATTTTGCACAAAAAGCAGACGTATATATTGTAAATACGTGTACCGTGACGAATATCGCGGACCATAAAAGCCGTCAGATGCTCGGCAGAGCAAAAGCCAGAAATCCTGAAGCGATCGTTGTTGCGGCGGGGTGCTATGTCCAGAATTCCCTTGACCGTGCGGTAAATGATCCGTCAGTCGATATCGCTGTCGGAACAAATCACAAAGCGGAGATCGTCGATATCGTCGAAGAGTACATGGAAGCGAGAAAGAGGGGCGAGAGCACGATTTTCGGGCCGGAGGCCGAAAAGACGCTCGGCGGAAAGACCGTGAGCGACCTCACAAAGCCGTGCGGCTATGAAAACCTGGCGATCTCTGAGACGGCAGGTCATACGCGCGCCTATATGAAAATACAGGACGGCTGCGACATGTTCTGCAGCTACTGCGCGATCCCGTATGCAAGAGGAAGATCACGCAGCAGAAGCATAGAGGACATAAGGGATGAAGCCGCAAGGCTTGCCGAGAACGGATATAAGGAAGCGGTCATCACAGGTATCCATCTGAGCTCATACGGCATAGACAGAACCTATAACGTTTTTGCCAAGGAGAACGGGATGAATTCGGCGCTCATTGATGCAATAACTGCAGCTTCGGTACCCGATGGCATAAAGAGGATAAGACTCGGCTCATTAGAACCAAGGCTCATCACGGAGGAATTCCTTAAGAGGCTTGCCGATAATCCGAAGATATGTCCGCATTTCCATCTGTCGCTCCAGAGCGGATGCGACAGCGTACTTCAGCGGATGAACAGGCATTATTCCACCGCAGAATACGAAGAGAAGGTTGCTCTCATAAGGGAATTCTTCGCTCATCCGGCAGTTACTACGGATGTAATCGTCGGTTTTCCGGGCGAGACCGAAGATGAGTTCGAGATTACGAGAGCGTTCCTTGAAAAGATCGACCTCTACGAATGCCATGTTTTCAAATATTCGAGAAGGGCAGGGACGGCGGCGGACAAAATGAAAGGACAGCTCACCGATGCCGTAAAATCCGCAAGATCGGCACTTCTGATCACGGATTCGCAAAAAAGAACGAGAAAGTTCATGTCATTTTATGCCGGAAAGTGCGTCGAGGTGCTGACGGAGGATACCGAAAACATAGACGGTATGGAGCGTACCGTCGGATACACGCCCGAATACGTTAAGTGTTCTCTGCCTGTAACCGCAAGCGGGCAGATAACCGAAATCTTGTGTTTTGACAGAGGATGCGATACAATTATCGATAGTGGGCGGAGTCTGTCCCTTTACGGGGAGCCCATTGCCAAAGCGTGAAACGCGGCCGGTGTCAGAACAGCGCATCAGCTGACGTTCAATAAAAGAGGAGATATTATGCAGAATTTAGGAAACACACAGTTCTTCAACGTCCAGACGGAGCCGGAGACCGGAGTGAAAGTCGTTCTTGAGACCGTTTACGATGCACTGAGCGAAAAAGGCTACAATCCGGTCAATCAGATCGTCGGATACATCATGTCCGGAGACCCTACTTATATCACGAGCCATAACGGCGCCAGGAGCATGATCATGAAGGTCGAGAGGGACGAACTTGTCGACGAGCTGCTCACATCATACATAAAGAGCAACGGATGGCACTGATATGCGGATGCTTGGGCTCGACTTCGGGAGCAGGACTGTAGGGGTAGCGATAAGCGATCCGCTTCTTCTGACTGCCCAGGGCGTGGAGATAATAAGACGGGAATCCGAGAATAAGCTCCGAAGGACGTTCGCGAGGATCGAGGAGATCATTGCGGATTACGGGGATGTGGAATCCATCGTGCTCGGTTATCCGAAGAACATGAACAGCACTATCGGAGAGCGTGCCCGGAAAACAGAGGAGTTCAAGGCGGCGCTGGAGAGGAGATGCTCCCTTCCCGTCATACTCTGGGATGAAAGGCTCACGACGGTTGCCGCTGATTCGGTTATGACGGAATCGGGCATCCGCGGAAGCGACCGTAAGAAATATGTTGATGAAATAGCCGCGATGTTCATCCTGCAGGGATATCTTGATTATCTGCGGAACAAGCAGGACAGGGATTGATTATGGAAAAGATAAGTTTTTCTACCGATGACGGCGTATGCGAGTTCTATGTGCTCGATGAGACCAGGGTCAGCGGAAGGAACTACATACTTGTAGCCGATTCACTCGAGGATGAGGCTGAAGCGATGATACTTAAGGACATGTCGACGGAAACAGACACTGAAGCAAAGTACGTTCCGGTTGAAGAGGAGCCGGAACTCAGCGCAGTAGCGAAAGTTTTCGCCGAAAGCCTGGGGGATATAGATTTTGAATAAAGGGAAACTGCGCATCATACCGCTGGGCGGACTCGACCAGATCGGTATGAACATTACCGCGTTTGAATTCAATAATGACATTATAGTGGTCGATTGCGGCTTGGCGTTCCCTGAGGACGACATGCTCGGAATCGACCTTGTGATTCCTGACACTACATATATCGAGGACAATATCGACAGGGTCAGGGGGCTTGTTATCACGCACGGACATGAGGATCATATCGGTGCGATACCTTATGCCCTGCAGAAGTTCAGCACTCCGATATATGCGACGAAGCTGACTATGGCGCTTATCGAGGGAAAGCTCGAGGAGCACGGAATGATCGCTGAAACCGAGCGCAGGGTCGTTGTGGCCGGCGAAACAGTCAAGCTCGGACAGCTCGAGGTCGAATTCATAAGGACGAATCACAGCATAGGAGATGCATGTGCCCTTGCGATCACTTCTCCGGCAGGAACGGTAGTCCATACGGGTGATTTCAAGGTTGATTATACGCCGGTGTTCGGGGATCCGATCGATCTTACGAGATTCGCGGAGCTCGGAAGACGCGGCGTGCTGGCACTCATGTGCGATTCAACGAATGCCGAGAGAGAGGGCTTCACCAATTCCGAAAGGACGGTCGGACGCGCGCTCGATGCGATTTTCGCGGATCACGGGGATTCGAGGATATTGGTCGCGACATTTTCGTCGAACGTCGACAGAGTGCAGCAGATAATCAATGCCGCGGAACGCTATGGGCGGAAAGTCGTTCTCGAAGGCCGCAGCATGGTCAATATAATCAAGACCGCGATAGACATAGGGTATGTTAAGATCCCGGAGGGGATACTCATAGACATTTCGCAGATAAAGGATTATCCCGACAACAAGACCGTGATCATAACGACCGGAAGCCAGGGCGAATCGATGGCGGCACTTTCGAGGATCGCGACGAACATGCACCGCATGGTCACGATAAAGCCCGGCGATGTCGTGGTATTTTCGTCCAATCCGATACCCGGCAACGAGAAGGCCGTGTTCAAGGTCATAAACGAGCTCAGCTTAAAAGGTGCGGAAGTCATATTCCAGGATACGCACGTCAGCGGTCACGCATGCCGGGAAGAGATAAAGCTCATATACACGCTCACGAAGCCGAAGTTTTCTATACCGGTGCACGGAGAGCACAGACATCTCATGGCGCAGAGGAGCCTGGCGATATCCGTCGGAGTTCCGAAAGAGAACGTTTTCATACTGTCGAACGGACAGGTGCTCGAGATAGACGGGGACGGCGCCTCAGTTACAGGAGATGTTCAGTGCGGCGCGGTATTTGTTGACGGACTCGGAGTCGGCGATGTAGGTAACGTTGTGCTCCGTGACAGGCAGAGACTTGCGGAAGACGGAATCGTGATCGTCTGCATGTCCCTTGAGCCCGGAACGAACATCGTGGTATCAGGTCCCATGGTCATGTCGAGAGGGTTCGTGTACATAAAGGAATCCGACGAGTTCATGGAAGAAGCGAGGGAAGTCGTTCTTTCCGCACTCGAGAGAATACAGGACCGGAACATAACCAGCAGGAACAAGATCAAGGACAACATTAAAGATGCGCTCTCGAGCTTCATCTGGAAACGCATAAAGAGAAGCCCGATGATCCTGCCGATCATTATGGAAAACAACGAGGAATGATGATGCTTAACGAGAAACTGGCAAAAACCGCGGATGCTGTAACGTCAGCGATAAAGGAAACGCAGGAGTACATTGAGTTCCAGCGACAGAAGAAGATCGTGCGCTCGGATCCGCAGACCAGAAAGCTCATAGAGGATGCAAGAAATCTTCAGAAACGGCTCATGGAGATTCCGGAGGATCAGAGGAACAGCGATTATGCCGAGTCGCTTCAGGATGAATACGAAGAGATCGCGGAAAATACCGCGGTATACGACTATGCAAGAGCTGAAAGCGCATACATGACAATGATACAGGAAGTGCTCGGAAGCATTATAGAAAACGTAGACATTGACGTCTGACAGACAGAGGACAGAGGATGAACATAAAAAGTATAGCCCTTGGATTCATGGGCTTCATCGTAAGAGCATCGATCCTTGCGATCGCAATACTCGTAATATTCAAAGCAGGCGAGAAGGCGTATGATTTCGGCTTCCGTGTGTTCACTGAAGAGGCTATGAGCCCCGCGCCCGGAAGGGATGTCGCCGTTACGATAGTACAGGGCGATTCCACGATGGATGTAGGTAAGATGCTCGAGGAAAAAGGACTCATAAGGGATCCGAAGCTTTTCTACGTCCAGAAGAAATGCTCGGTGTACGATAACGATATCCAGCCCGGTTTCTACACTCTCAACACGTCCATGACCGCGGATGACATGTTCGCGATCATCGCAGGCAGGAAGGACGGCGAAGGAGAAGGGGAGAACGAGGAGGATGAAGAGGGTCTCGACATTCAGATCGATACGATGAGCGAAGGCGAATCCGCGCTCGACAAAGCCTCGGGAGAATGGGAAGGTGTTGAGAGCCTTGAGGGCGAAGAGGAAGGCGAGATCCACGATCCTTATGAAGAGGGCGGCGGAGACGAAGCCGAAGCTGATGAAGGTGACGGTGCCGAATGATTACTGATGAGCGGACCGCCGCATTCATAGATACGCTGGCAGGACAGAACACGCCGGATCTTGCCGAACTTGAAAAGACGGCGATAGATTCAGGGATTCCAGTTATAAGGCGTCCCATGCAGAGCATGCTGAAATTCGTGCTTGCGGACATAAGGCCGGAGCGTATTCTCGAAATAGGAACCGCAACGGCTTTTTCTGCGATATTCATGGCTACATACGCAGAGGGTGCGCATATAGATACGATCGAGAACTATGACAGGCGTATTGAGGCTGCAAAACGGAACATAAAAGAAGCGGGCATGGAGGAGCGGATCAATCTCATTGAAGGCGACGCCATGGAAGTCATAGAAGAGCTTGCAGCCGAAAAGAAGTCTTATGACATGATCTTCATTGACGCCGCAAAGGCGCAGTACCTGAATTACCTGCCCGTCTGCAAAGAAATGATAAGGGACGGGGGAATACTGATTTCTGATAACGTCCTCTTTGACGGGGACATTGTTCAGTCGAGGTTCGCGGTAAGAAGGCGTGACCGCACTATTCATGCGAGAATGAGGGAGTATCTGCGCACGCTTACTGAAGATGAGGAGCTTGTCACCGTCATCCTTCCGATAGGTGACGGCATGACTCTTTCTGTTAAGAGACAGGTGGAAAATGAGTGACACTAAAAAACCGGAGCTTCTTGTTCCGGCAGGAAGCCTCGAGGTTTTAAAAACGGCCGTCCGCTACGGAGCGGATGCGGTTTATATCGGCGGTGAGGCGTTCAGCCTCAGGGCTAAGGCGAAGAACTTCACGATAGAAGAGATGGCAGAAGGCATAAAGTTCGCCCATGACCGGGGAGTCAAGGTCTATGTCACTGCTAACATCCTTGCGCATGACAGCGATTTCGATGAGGCGGCAAAGTACTTTGGTGAGCTTAAAAAACTTTCAGTGGATGCGATACTCATAGCCGATCCGGGCCTTTTCCTGACTGAACAGGAATTATGTCCGGAAATACCCGTGCACATCAGCACGCAGGCAAACAATACGAACAGCAGGACTTTTGAGTTCTGGCACAATCTCGGCGTCAAGAGAGTCGTATGCGCAAGAGAGCTCACACTTGATGAGATAAAGGAGCTCAGAAAATCGATCCCCGAGGATATGGAGATCGAATGCTTCATTCACGGAGCGATGTGCATCTCCTATTCCGGAAGATGCCTCCTGTCTGCATATATGACCGGTCGGAGCGCCAACAGAGGCGAATGCACGCATCCGTGCAGATGGAAATACTCGGTTGTCGAAGAGCAGCGTCCCGGTGAGTATTTTCCGGTGGAAGAGAACGACCGTGGAACGTTCATATTCAATTCAAAAGACCTGTGCATGATCGAACACGTGCCCGAGCTTGTTGAAGCAGGGATCAGCAGCTTCAAGATAGAGGGGCGGATGAAAACCGCGCTGTATGTTGCAACGGTTGCAAGAACGTACCGTAAGGCGATCGACGATCTCTTCGCATCACGCGAGACTTATATCAACAATCTTCCCTGGTACAGGAGCGAGATCGGCAAATGTACATACAGGCAGTTCACGACAGGCTTCTATTTCGGAAAACCTGACGAGAGCGCCCAGATATACGAAAACAGCACATACGTTGTTGAAAGCGTTTTCCTCGGCATTATCGAGGAGGTTACCGGTGACGGGAAAATAAGGCTCACGCAGAAGAACAAGTTCTGCGTCGGAGATACGATAGAAGTCATGAAGCCTGACGGAAGGAACATAGAAGTCAGGGTAGCTGCGATAGAAAGCGAGGACGGCACAAAGCAGGAGAGCGCTCCTCATGCATGTCAGGTCGTCTATGTTACGCTTGAGACAGATAAAGAAGCGGATTGGTGCGAAGGCGACCTTCTGCGGGCCGATGCCGCAACATCCCCGAAAACCCAGGAGAATATATGAGTTTATTATCGGTTGTAGTTCCATGCTATAACGAGAAGGAAGTCATTCCGATATTCTTTGATGCAATGAAACCTGTCATTGATGATTTTGCATCAAAGTATCCTGACGTGGGTTTTGAGTTCATTTTCGTTGATGACGGCTCATCTGACGGCACGGTTGATGTCATAAAAAATCTCAGGAGCGAAGACAAGAGGGTACATTTCATTTCGTTCTCAAGGAACTTCGGCAAGGAAGCCGCACTGTTCGCGGGCATGAAGAAAGCCGCCGGAGACTATGTCGTCTGCATGGATGCGGATCTTCAGGATCCCCCGGAGCTTCTTATCGGAATGTTTTCGGCAGTGCATGACGAAGATTATGATTCCTCGGCGACAAGACGTGTCTCAAGGAAGGGCGAGCCCAGGCTGAGGTCGATGTTCGCAAGGGCTTTCTATAAGATCATCAACAGGATCAGCGATGTCGAGTTCGTGGACGGTGCAAGGGATTACCGCATCATGACGAGAAAAATGACCGATGCGGTGCTGACTTTAGGTGAGAACAACCGGTTCACTAAAGGCATATACAGCTGGGTGGGCTTCAGGACCAAGTGGATAGAGTATGAGAACGTGGAAAGAGCTGCAGGTGAGACGAAATGGTCGTTCTTCGGGCTATTGCGGTATTCTTTTGAAGCGATCCTCGGGTTTTCGACGGCGCCGCTCACATATGTGATAAGCTTCGGATTTATAGTGACAGCGCTGGCTTTCGTGCTCATACTGTTCGTCGTGATCAAGACTCTGATCTACGGCGATCCTACGAGCGGATGGCCTTCGATGATATGCATCGTAGTATTTTTCGCAGGGACGCAGCTCCTCTGCACGGGAATAGTCGGTGAATATCTCGGGAAGACGTATCTTGAGACGAAAAACAGACCTATATTCATCACCAGGGAAGAGGAGTGATCTTCATGGCGGATGGCAGAATGCTCTCGGTCATAGTTCCGGTATATAAGGTTCAGCTTGAATATCTGTCCGAATGTTTTGAAAGCATACTCGGCCAGACTTTTTCAGATTTTGAGCTGATCATTGTCGATGACGGGGCAGGAGATGAGATTGCATCATATATCGATGCATATGATTATAAAGGGGCGGATGTGAAGATCATCCACCAGGAAAATGCAGGTGTTGCAGCCGCACGTAACAGGGGACTTCGCGAGTGCACCGGAACATACGTGACCTTCATCGATTCTGACGATACAGTATCTTCTGACTGTTTCGAACAGATAGCAGGCTTCGCCGAAAAGAACGGCCTTGAGGTTCTGATGTTCGGAATATACAGGCAGTACAGCGACCACAGAACCGAGTTTTCGCCGTATGTTCAGGACCTGCCGCATTTTTCCGGCGAGCAGCTCGAGGAAGTAAAGTTCAAGTGCATGGTCGGGATACTGCCTTTTTATGTCTGTCCACCGGCAAGCGCGGATGCAGCGGGCTCTGCCTGTGCTAAGCTCTACAGGCTTGATTTTCTCAATAAGAAGGGCCTTCGTTATAAAACAGGTCTTGAGCGGGCAGAGGATATGGAATTCAATCTGCGTGTATTTGATGCGGCGGAGCATGCCGGATACCTGCACAGGTTCTTCTACAATTACAGACAGATAGCAACAAGCGCAACTTATGTGTACAGACCGGGCGGCATAAAGGTGTTCACTGCATCGCTTCTTGCCATGAAGGATTACCTGTTATCGGCTAAAAAACCTGAACTGTACATGCAGGTTTTCTATATGAGGTGCATGTTCTTCTTTCTTGAGAGCATGAACATGGATTATCTTAATAAGGAGAATCCGAAGAAGTTCAGGGAAAGGATCAGGGAACTTGCCGCCAAGGCTTCCGAGGAGCCGTATGCACAGGCTTTTGAGAAGCTGAGCGGTGAGCATCTGACATTTGCAAGGAAGATACCTCTTTTTCTCATAAGACACAGGATGTTTACGGCACTCGCATTATTCTACAGCGTATACAGGACGGTTATGGATCATAATGGGTGAAAGAAATACTACGCCGGCGGTTTCGATAATCATGCCGTGCTATAACACAGATAAATACCTGAAGAAGACTATGGACAGCATATTCAGCCAGACTTTTTCCGACTATGAGCTGATCATGGTCGATGACGGAAGCACCGACAGGACTCCGGAGCTTCTTGATGAATATGCAGCGGCATATCCGGACGTTATAAGGGTATTTCACAAGGAAAACGGAGGGCAGTCGACTGCAAGGAACATGGCGCTCGACGTTGCTTGCGGGGAGTATATCCTTTTCTGGGACAGCGACGATTATGCCGAGAATGATTATATCGAATCGATGATAACGGCAGCGAGGGAAAATGACAGCGAAGCCGTTATAAGCGGCAGCCACTACATCGATGAGAACGGTGTCGTCATTGAGAATCTCAATTATCCGGTTGACCGTTTTCCCGATTATCCGCTGAGAAGGCTCTCGCCTCACGGCAAGCTCTACAGGCGTGATTTCCTGAACAGGCACAATATCCGTTTCGAGCCCGGGAAGCTTTATGAGGACAATCCGTTCAACTTCAAGGCCCTGTTCCTCTGCCGCAATCCCGTGATACTTCCCTGCTCGAGGCATTATCAGGTTGTCCATCCGGGAAGCTCGATGTCGACTCAGATGACGAGCGACAAGGTTCCTTATGATGCGCTTGAAGAAGCGATGTCATATGTGAACGAGCACAGTGATGAGATAAATGACAGGAACATTTATGAGTTCACGGTTCTGAGTTTCCTGACGTATTTCATATTCCTCGGTAACCGTGAGCATATGCAGGCCGCACTCCACAAGTACAGAGGCTGCAAATACGGGCCCGCTCTTGTGAAGGAGCTTTGCATGTTCGCGCAGAGGGTGATACCGGAAAAGCTTCCGGATTACTATAAGAATCCGTATGTCGGGATATTCAGGGGAAGAGAGCTGCAGCTGCGTCACAGGCTCGGCGTATGGCTTTTCGTAAGGCTGGTGCGCACGCATACTCTGCGGCTGTTCGCCGGTGTGTACTACTTTTTCGTGAGATGATCAAATGAGCGTGAAGATAAGCGTCATCACAATATGCTATAACGCCGCGGATGTCATAAGGACGACGATAGAGTCCGTTCTTGCCCAGGATTATGATGATTATGAATACATAATCCAGGACGGCAACTCTTCGGATGAGACTCCTGACATAGTGAATGAATACAGCCCGAAATTTGCCGAAAAGGGAATCCGGCTCGTCTATGTGAGGGAGCCTGACGGCGGGATATATGATGCCATGAACCGTGCTATGGCATCAGCCGAAGGAAGATACATTAACTACATGAACGCCGGCGACTGCTTTTATTCGGCGGGTGTTCTGGCGCATATAGCAAAAACTGCCGATGATTCTGACGGCGCATCGCCCGTTATTATCTACGGTGACTGTGCCGTATATGAGTATGGAAGATTCTATCTTTTCGCCAAGTCTCTTGAGAACATATATGAATCAATGCCTTTTTCGCATCAGTCGGTATTCGCGTCTTCTGAATTTCTGCGCGCGCATCCTTTCAACTGCTCGTACCGCTACAGCGCGGACTATGATTTTCTCCTGACTGCAAAAGATCTGGATGTGAAGTTCGCCGATTCGGGAACAGTCGTGTGCATAACTACCGCGGACGGGACATCGAGCATCAACTATCATGATACCCTCATGGAAAGCGCTGAGATACTTAAGGCCCACGGAAGATATGCGCATTCGGATGCTGAGCTTAAAAAGACCGAGAAGGTCCTTTCGCTCAAGCAGTTCGTGCTCGATCATTTTCCCGTTGCCGTAAGGAAATGGATAAGAGGTGTTCAGATAAAAAAGAGGGGACAGAGCTTTGAAGCTGCCGTCCCCCCGTGGTTCATCATATAGGAGCCGGAAACCTTCCGGCTTCATGTTATATCATCATATGGAATCAAGTGCCTGTGAAAGATCCGCGATCAGATCATCGGCGTTCTCGAGTCCTACCGAGTAGCGGATCAGGTCAGGCGATATGCCCGCTTCTGTAAGCTGCTCCTCGGAGAGC
>JAILNQ010000072.1 GCA_024691425.1 Lachnospiraceae bacterium | reverse complement strand
TATGGTTACCGCTTATTTGACAGAGTGCTATTCAATGGTCAGGAATGCTTCGTGTTCGGAAGAAGGACAAGCGGATACTTTGACTTAAGAAAGCTGGATGGAACAAAAGTACATCCTTCAGCATCATACAAGAAACTAAAGTTATTGGAACATAGCGGAAATACGCTTACAGAGAGGAGGATGCAGGGAGTCACGGCATAGCCGTGATGGGAAGCAATTCCTCCCCATCCTAAGAGGATGGGGTATCCTTGCTGGATTTAGATGAAAAATAAAAGAATTCTCAGTTTGATACTGGCTCTTTGCCTTGTCTTTTGCGCTATGCCGGCAGCAGCTTTTGCCGAAGCTTCGGCAGGCTCCGGTGCAGAGGCGATACAGGTCCCTTCGGAACGCGACCTTAAGCTTCAGATTTGCAGCTTCAAAAAGCTCAGCGACGAAGACAGGGCGAGGATAGCATCCGGGCTTTACAGGACTGAAAGACCTCAGCTCACTGCGCATACAGAGGATACCGGTGATCCTTTGATCTTCGACGACATAGACGAGTCGGTCGATTATCTCAGGTCCCAGCTGGCTCTTCGCTCAGATGCCGTAAGTATAGGCTATTACGTAGAAAATCTTACCCAGGAACTTTTGGAATCCATATTCTATTACACCATTGAGAAGGTGTTTGAGCATACCGGTGTCGGGAACCAGGGCGATTATCTGCTTTACCATGCCCGTTCATACGGAGCCAAGAATATAAATTACGATCCCGGACAGGGAACCTTATATCTGACTTACACTTTCACCTTCTATACCGATGCCCAGCAGGAAAGAGCGGTTGCGGCAGAAGTTGCTTCTGTCCTTGACAGCCTCGATCTGGAAGGAAAGAATGAATACGAAAAGTTCTATGCTATATATGAATATATAACTCACAATATCGTCTATGATTTCGATCATCTTGGTGACACGGAATATCTCCTCCAGTTCACGGCATACGCAGCCATCATCAACAAGACGGCCGTATGCCAGGGATATGCGAACCTCCTCTACCGTATGCTCCTTGACGCGGGGTTAGACTGCAGGATCATATCCGGAGAAGGCAACGGCGGCGGCCATGCATGGAACATCGTCAGGCTTGGCAATTATTATTACAACGTCGATTCAACCTGGGATGCGTCGGGCATCAGTGTTTACGACTGGGAAGGAAATTTCCTTTACAAGGAATATCCCATGACCTATATGCTTCGCTGCAATGCGAATTTCCCCGATCATATCAGGGAAGCGCGCTTTGAGACCGATGAGTTCAATGAAGCATATCCCATGAGCGATAAGGACTTCGATCCGGACGAACTTCCGCCTGATACCGGCGAAACAGATATAAAAATAAATGACTTTACCGGCGGATCGGCATCTGTGACGGTAGAAGATAATGTTGTGACGGTCGTGAGCAGCGTTCCTCTTAAGATAGGGTGCCTTATGGAGGACGGAAGTATTGCTGCGATCGCCGCTGAGGCTGTAGACGGCAGGGCGGGTACCTATACATTTACTGTCGAAGATCCCTCCGCTGCGGAGATAGTGCTGGTGGTCGCAGGAGACGTGGACCTTTCAGGAGAATTCGATTTCTTCGACGTCGTGACAGCTAAAGCCATGGATCTGTATCCTGAAAACGGTTTTACAGCACTTCAGGCTTTTGCAGGTGACGTGGATTCTGATGGCGAGTTCGGCTTCTTCGACGTTATACTCATCAAGGCTGCAGATCTTGGGAAATCACCTTTTGAGTGGTGATCGGCAGCAAATCATTCATAAGTGAAAAAGGTCAGCGATTTTGCAGTCAGTCAGCAAACCGCTGACCTTTTTATTTTTCTGATTTTCTTTGACATTAATTAGTAATATTGTGTTGTGTCTCTTAAAAAAAGGTGTTATTATTGTCCTTAACATACAAAAGTAGGTTATAATGGTTATAACTATAATGCTGGATCAAAGCGGCTTATCTGTGATCTTTCCGCTTTATCCAAAGGAGGTTTTTATGAAGAGCAGAAAAAGAATAATAAGTATGCTTCTTGTCGTGATGATGCTCATTGCGGTTCTTCCTGCGGCAGTTTTCGCCAAGGAAACTAAATACGCCGAAAACAAGAGCATTCAACATGTGGAAAGGGTAAAGTGGAACACGAGCTTTAACGGATTCGCTTCAAAGCTCAATTTTGACTTCCCTCAGGCTGAAGGCGATACTTATACTCTCAGCGGAATCCCTGAAAACGTAGAAGTCTACGTTGGCACTGAGCTTGCAACAGTTGTCGGTGGTTCTGTTGAAGTGCCTGCCGGAAGCACGGTGATCGTTGCTCCAGCAGCAGAGTATCAGATCAATTCCTTCAGAGTTGTTACAGATGCCGGAGATCTCGGTGATCCTCAGGTCGTATTCTATGCGGCAGATGTATGGGCAGACGGTTCTGGATATCAGATGCTTCTTGATGCTGATGCTGATACCTACGGCACTGTCATCCCCGAAACAGGCGGTTTTACAAGTGAAGGAGATGCATCGGAAGAAGCATATGCCGAGTTTGAATACAAGATCCCGGAAAATGCAGATGGAAGCCTTACAACAACAAACGTTATCGTCGATGAGACTGTAGCGCTTAAGATCCCGGCAGGAGTTTACGACTGGGTCATCACCAATCCGACTCCTGATGACAGAGTTTGGATCGCTTCATCAAACGGAAACGTTCCCGGACGTTATGATGATTATGAATTCAAGGCCGGCTACACCTATGAGTTCAGCGTGACCCTCGGCGGAAGCAATGACATGGTCACCCTGAACGTGACAATGCCCGGCGAGATCGAGACTAATTTTGTTGGCGGAGCTTACTATTTCGTTATGCCTGAAGCAGATGCAGAAGTCATCTGTGAAGTAGGCCCGAAAGTGTATTATTCATTCTTTGACTTCGAAGATGAAGCAGCCTATGCGGATTGGGGTGTTGTTGATGAGGATGGTGACGGATACGGTTGGTCCCCATATGATTTCAGTGAATATGGCTCATCATATTACATTTCCGAGTCACACGTAATGATATCTTTTTCTGATTCGGAATCCGAATCCGGAGGCAGTTCTGATGACTGGCTCCTGACCGGAGATATCAAAGTTCCTGAGACCGATCCAAAGCTCAGTTTCTGGATCATGGGAATGGATCCTGATGCAGCTGCCGAAAAGATGAGCGTATATATTGCTGCATCTGATGAAGAAATCGAAGAACTTGCGGATATGACTAAGCTCGGAGACTTCATTTCCAGCAACAATTGGGAACAGCATTACATAGACCTTTCCGATTATGCAGGAAAGACAGTATTCTTCGCTTTCCGTCATTATGATTCCGAAGGTCAATACCTTCTGATGCTTGATGACGTCGAGATCGCAAGCGTAGCAGATGAAGAAATCCCCGATCCCGGTATCTGGGATTTCGAACAGGAAGCTGACCTTGATGGCTGGACCTTCGTCGATTCCGATGAAGACGGTCAAAACTGGTACAGGCTTATGAATATTCAAGCCAGAAGCAACTCCGGAATAGGAGTACTGACTTCAGCATCTTATGCAAGCGGGGCATTGACCCCGGACAACTGGGCTATCACACCGGCAGTTGAAGTTCCTGATAACGATGCGGAGCTGTCATTCTATTATTGCGGACAGGATCCGTCATGGGCATCGGAAGTCTTCGCAGTATACGTAGGCACCAGTGCTGACATAGCCGGCATGACAAACGTGACTGAAGATATCACTGCGACAGGCACGATGACGAATAGGGTCGTAGATCTTTCCGAATACGCAGGTCAGACAGTGTATATCGCATTCCGTCATTACAACGTAACGGACATGTTCAGACTGAACATAGATGACGTTATAATCAACGGAACAAACAACGAGCCTTCCGGCATCACGGTAAACGATCACACAGAAGGAACAGCAACGTATACAGTTGATGGAAACAAAGTGACTGTAACAAGCGCCGTTCCCTGCAAGGTCGGTTATCTCGAAGGTGGCAGCTACGTATATGTCGAGGCTGTACAGGACGGCGATGCATACACGTTCACAGTAACGGATCCTTCCGTCACGGAAGTTGACCTCGTGGTAATGGGCGACGTCGATCTTTCCGGAGAGTTCGACTTCTTCGACGTGGTCACGGCAAAGTCCATGGATCTTTATCCTGATGACGAGATCACAGCGCTTCAGCTCTTCGCAGGAGACGTAGACTTCAGCGACGAGTTCGATTTCTTCGATTTTCTCGGAATCAAAGCTGCAGAACTTGGCAAATCACCTTTTGACTGGGTATATTAATTACTGAACAGTATCAATACCGTAAGGTCTGTGAAGACCCGCGCGACATTGCGCGGGTCTTTTTTTTATCCTTCGGGCCGGCACGGATACATGCGTTTCAGCGTTGAACATGCTTTGTTGTAAAGGCACAAAAAACA
>JAILNQ010000039.1 GCA_024691425.1 Lachnospiraceae bacterium | reverse complement strand
AAGTGGCCTTATGAAAAAGTATTCATTTACAATTGTTATGTCTATATTGTTATGCTTGATCTTTTGCACTCCGATAGGTGCAACTACTCGTACTTCGCTTCTTAAAGAAGAATTAGAAGCGAATTATATGTATTATTCTGTAACGATAGACGAACTGAATAAAGCATTAAAAAACGACCCCAAGGGGTTCAAAAAAGATAAAGATGGACTCAAAGTTGTTATATCGGGGATTATGAAGAAAGGGTCTGTGTTTGATGAGGGTAAGAAGATCAAAATGTACGACCCGGATAGCTCAAAAGTTGCAATCGTTGATTCTTCTTCTAAAGGAATGACTGCAAAGGCAAAAAAACTTAAGGTGAATGATATCATTGCAGTATATGGGACTTTGAAGTGTTCTGGTATCAGAGACATTGAGTATTCGATTGAGGCCCTGAATATTGTTATTAATCCAAAAACACAGATTCCGAATCATCAATACGCATTTATTGATGAAACATTTTTTGTAGGGAACAAGGTTGACGATCTTACTCCCCAAAAGCGCATTACGTTTTATACTCCAGAAACATGGCAGAATGATTTTGTAAAGGATTCGCTTACAAATAATGGTGTTAAGGGCTATCAATACTTCCTTAATGCCCTGGACCCACAAAACTTGGAGTATCCAGAAAATTTCTATATTTTCTACTTTAATAATTTTCAGTACTTAAAAAAACCCACAAAAAACAATTCTGAGTGGTACAACGAAAAGATTGAAAAAAAGATAATTGAGAATATTACTCAAAAATTGGGTATTGAAGATAAGAAAAAAATAAAGGATATTGAAAACGTGTATGGGAAGGAATTCGATTACTATTCAACACCATATGAACCAGGAAATAATGAAGACTATAGATTGGAATTCGTTTTCTTACCGGACAATGATGGGATTACTTGTATGCTTTACTTGTATTTTCCAAAGGATGGCGCCTTTAATCATGTTAAAGATGTTGTGTATGTCATAAATTCATTACGAGTATCATCATAGAATTACGAGGACTATTTAGATAACCTGAGGGGGGATAATCCATCTCTGGTTTCTTGCTCGCATCACATTTTTGATCTCTTGTTTTTACGATTAAGCTTTCAACATTCTTTATGAAGTCAACTACTTGATGTATTCCCTCTGTTTGTATTTGAATAATCATACTAAAATATGATAATAATCTTTCCTTATAAACTTGGTGTTGAGCGGGATAAATGACGAACATTGCAGATAAAAACAGAAACAGAATGGAGACTTTCTTCCTGAGCGAGCGTCTCATGACGGCGGTGTGCATCTTCATCGCGGCCATGAGTCTGGTGAATCTTGCCCGCTTCGGAGGGGATTACCTTGCCGTATTTGAGATAACGGCAAAGCTCGTGATTTCCGCCATGATCTATTTTGCTTTCAGGCATTATAAATGGGATGTCGTGAAGGGCCTGGTGGGCGGGATGTTTTTCTGCCTCATGTACCAGGAGGCTTATCTTGTTCTCGGAAGGATGTGGGGAGATGAGGATTTTGATACTTATCTCGTTGCCGGGGTATCGGGAAGCATATATCTGGCGGCCTCCGGCATGTCGCTCATGATGACGATCATCATAACGATCAATCATTTCATCATAAACTACGCAAGACGCGGAAATCCGGAAAACGTCATATTCAATCATATGGCGATCATATTCAAGTTCGGAGTGTATGCTGCGCTCCTTGCAGCGAACGGAGGACTCGGTTTCCCGGCCGCAGTGTTATGGGACAATGCGCTCCATTACCTGACTGACATGGCGGTGCTTCTCTTGCTCGCGTGCATCGAATCACAGTTTGATTCGTTCAATGTGCTGCGTCAGGAGCTTCTTGAGGAAAAACGCGAAAGGGAGAAAGCCGATGAGCCTGCGTAAACGACTGTCCGGAATATGGCTCATGGCGATGGCGCTCCTGTCGCTCGCGGCATTCACGGTTTTCTTTGTCGCGCAGATGTGGCTGAACATCCTTTTTGCAGCTTACTTTACGCTTGCATTTCTTCAGTTCGCCGCTCTGAACATATACATGCTCGGGCCCGAGAAGCTGAAGAGCAGGCCGCTCAAGGTGCTCTACCGTCTGCTCTATGCATCGTCGTTCTTCGTGATCCCGGCTTTCATATTCATTTTCACGGGGCTCATATCCCAGTACCACATCGACATACCTGAAAGCATCGATGCCACGTCGATGGCAGTTAGCGATCTGGTTCCCGGGGACGGGACCGTGATATACAATACCGGCACTGTGTATGTATTCTTCCCCGAGTATACGCATATCGATCTTGTCTGCGGAGACCGTCCGTCAAAATCGGACGATACGATAACCTGGTGTTCGGGAGCGGCTTTCCAGCATGAAGTCAGCCTGGGATTTTCGCATGAAAACATCGAAGGGGATCATGCGGTCTCCGGAACGCTGTACAAGAGCCCTCACTACAAGGAGGCCTATGCGGCGTTCACGTTTGCGGAGGGCAGCCATTCATTCGAATTCGAGAAAGAGGCAGAGGCGGTAAAGGCTGCCGCGGATTCAGGAGGCAGCGGATTCATGCAGTTCGCACTGATCCGGGACGGCGAGCCTGTGATGGATTTTGACAGGCCACGCGCGCGGTGCTACAGGACGCTGGCCGAGCTCAACGGTGCGGTATGCATCATAGATTCGGTGAACATGCTTCATTTTGATGAGTTCATGGAAGAGCTTGAGAGGCTCGGCGTGACCAATGCCGTTTACATGGATATGGGGGCAGGCTGGAACTATTCATGGTACCGGAACGTGTCAGGGAAACCGGTGACGCTTTTTGGACTTCCGGTTCCGTGGTCGCATAACTGGGTCGTGTTCAGAAAATGACCGGACCTGCAAAGAGTTAATCCGCCATCTCCTTGCATTCCGAAAGAATCTTTTTGAACACTTCTGTATTATCTATAGGGCGGTCAGGAGTCTGGAACATCATGACGTAGAGAAACGATTTACCTGACGGATCAGTTATCACGGTAAGGATCCCGCGTTGCGGAATGCCGATAAGGCTGAAGAATCCGGTGTTCAAGGTTCCCTCAAAAGATCTGGTGACGGCCTCGCGCCCTGCGATGGTTGTTTTGGAAGACTTACCGAGTTTGACATTGTTCAGAAACCTGCTTGCAAAACCATCTTCAATCGGTCCGTCATCTCTGTAGAACAACAGGGAGCACACATAATCCGTGTCGACATCATTCTCCGCGAATGCCACGGCATTATTGTTGAAGTCAAAATCGTCCTCTGTATCCCTGAACTGTTCAGGAACCGAAAAAGAGAGCCCGTCAAGTGAAAAAGTCATTGTGCCGTCACGGTTCACCTTAACAGCCGGATCATGGGATTCGAATTCCCTTTTCAGGTATGTTTTCGTATCCACTTTCATGCGGTTGAATGATTCGGCATCCCAGTTCAGGCTGTCTGCTTCAAGACGTATCTCTGAAAAATCATCATCCTTTATATCCGCATAGGCCAGGCAGTGCATCTTGCCGAACTGCACCTCGAGTCTCCCGTCCTTGTAGCTCCATGGGCGGGCGGGTTCACTGCAGTCAATGAGCTTGCAGTAATAGTAAGCCAGACCGTCATCATCAAGAACAAGTGTATTTCCCTCATCGCTTATATATACGCCGACCGGAGAGCGCTCATCCGGAGTTTTTTCTGATGACGAAGCTACAAACGCTGTGTTGTCTTCTTCGGTTTTTGCAACGGTTGGAGAAGGCATTGCTGTCGGAGCGGCCGTCAGAGTTAGAGATGCGGCCGCAGATTGCGATGCAGCCGGAGCAGACGGAGCAGTCTGAGAAAGCTGTGCGGCAGACGCGTGGGCCTCTTCAGAGCCCGCAGTCTCGGACGGAGCAGGGGCTTCGGCAGGTTCTTCAGAAAGAGAGAGACTGTCCTCCTGCAAAGAGAAGGTCTCCGAAACATCAGCGGTCTCATCTCCTGTCTTAGCCAAGTTCAACGTAAGGATCATCGCTGCGCATATCAGAATAAAGACGGATCCCGCAATGAGACAGACAATAACACGGGGACCGAGGCGGTGAGCCGGGACATTGTCTTTCTGCATATATTCAGTTAGGTCACAGTAGCATCCCGGACACGCGGGGGAATTGAACGGAATCCGCCTCCCACATACCGGGCAGTTCATAAGATGCATGTCCTATCCTTTATCAGTCACAGTCTTATTCTGCTCAGAGCGTTTTTCAGTTTTGCAGCGGACGGATACCGGTCCTTCGGGTTCAGCTGCAGGCATTTTTCTATCACCGGACGGAGTTTGCCCGGAGGGATTTTCGCGGCATCGGTATCCCCTGTCAGAAGTGCGGTCATAAGACTCCCCATGGCGAAAATATCAGAGAGCGGAGTCGATTCTCCGAACCCGAACTGTTCTGGAGCTGCATATCCTTCAGTCCCGAGAAGCTTTGTGTCGCGCGATTTGTCAGCAGTCATTATCCTTGCCGCGTTCAGGTCGATAAGGTAAAGCCTGTCATCCTCGGTGATCATGACGTTTGACGGCTTGATGTCACGGTGGATGACAATCTTTTCGCCTGAATGGAGAGCGGAAAGAATGTCGCAGAGCGAGGTGGCATATCTGACAACGTCTGCCGGAGATAAATGACCGCAGATGTTTATGATGTCCTGAAGGGTATCGCCTGAAATGTATTCCTCTATTACCGTCAGAGTCCCGTTCTCCTCTAGCATGGCATAGATCCGGGGAATGTTCTTTACGGGATGGAAATAGAGGTATTCGAAGACAGAAAGGTTGTACACCTGCATGATTTTCTTCAGGTATATCCTTCCGGTCTCTATATGCTGGACGATGGAAATCCCGTGCTCGCTGTTCAGATCCGCGATCTGCCTGTAGCAAGAAATGGGTACTTTTGAATCAAACATGGCCTTCTCCTGTCAATAAACATAGTATATCAGAGCGTGCAGCAATGTACAAAACTGAAATGATCACGATCGCGCATGATGCGCCATATCTTCGTCGCACATCTGTTATGGTGCCTCTTTAAAGAAACCGGTTGGAGCATCAGGGTATGAAAATGCTTACATGAAATGAAAAAAAACTTACGCAAAGTGAATTTCCCCCACCGTTTCGGTGTGGGTAATCCCGCTCCGGTACTGATAAGATAACGTTGAGGATACAGAAATGTTTACTCAGGGTAATCAAAGAGTGCTTTGAAGTTGAGAAGTCCACTGTTTACGATTATTAGTAAGAAACAGCGAAGGAGAAAAGGTGATGGGCGAGAAAACGAGTTTGGGGAAATTCATTGCGTCGAGGCGCAAGTTCCTGCGTATGACTCAGGAGGAGCTGGCATCAAAGATAGGGGTTTCGAAGTCAGCCATAGCAAAGTGGGAAACGGAAAGAGGAATGCCCGACCGTGACAACCTGGCAAGGATGTCAGGAGCCATGAACGTATCGGTCGAGGTGCTCCACAGGCTGATAAGGGATGCGTCGGTCGAAGAGGTGGACCTTAACGTGAACATCACACCGGACGTGATAGCGGCACTTGAATC
>JAILNQ010000005.1 GCA_024691425.1 Lachnospiraceae bacterium | reverse complement strand
ACATTACCAAGTGCATCCGGCTTTGAAATAGCGCGCTCGAGAACGAGCATATGGTCATCATCATCGCTTATCGTATATACTTCGCCGTCAAATCCGTAGAACTGAGGGTTGAACATCGTTCCGTCATCGATATTGCATCTGTTGCTGACAATGGCATTCTCTGCGCCTTCAAAAGCATCAGTACGCAGATCTTTGGCGGAAAGTCTTGTTGCGCTCTTATTGTATGTGATGTTCGGAACGTTGTCTCCGTTGAAAATGACGCTCTTTAAAACTCCGCCATTGTCAAACGCTGAAAGACCGACGCTCTCGACAGAATCAGGTATGCTGACTACAGGAAGCGCGCTGTTTTTGAAAGCTCTGTCATATATGTTCTTTATTCCCTCTTCGATAATAAGCTCTTTTAAGTTCGAACAGCTGCTGAATGCCTCTTCGCCTATATCCTCTACCGTTCCGGGAATGACAGCTTTCTCTATGTTCTTTTTATCCGCAAAAGCTCCTGCCGCTATATGCTTAACACCTTCGGGTACTGTTACTTCCTTATCCCTTCCCTTGTATGAAAGAAGAACACCGTCACCGACGATAAGAAAATCATCTGGCGTATCAGCTCTCTTCCATTGTTCTAGGTACGGGGTGCCGTCAAACGCACCGAGAGCGATATAACTGACGCTCGACGGAATGTTAGGATCAGTCAGGTTCGGGCAGTTATAGAAAGCCGCATAATCTATCCTCTTCATACCTTCAGGAAGCTTAATGTCAGAAAGAGCGCTTCTTGCGAATGCGAATTCTCCGATATCGGTAACTCCCGAAGGAAGGCTTACAGAATTAAGATTTCCGTTCTTGTAGAACGCGCGGTTTCCTATCGCTTTTACCCCCGCAGGAACGCTTACATCGGCAGAATCCCCGGAATATGAGGCATAAATGTCTCCGATTATATCTGAATCAGTTTTTTCAGGTGTTGTTGCAGCAGATTCTCCGTAGTAATCCTCATATTCTGCATTATCAAAATCAAAGCCCCTCACTTTAACCGCGCTGGACATGCGAAGAACCGTAGTCCCGCCTAAAACGACGCCTCCTCCGAGGTCATAGTCGGTCATGTTATCTTCGTAATCATGGTACTCGATCTGTGTATCCCAAGGCTTTGTCCCGCTGTCGCTGGCCTTATAGTATCCGTCGTTATACAGTTCTCCTGAAGAATAACCATCTCCGGCTGACGTACCATCCGATCCGGACTGTGCTCCTTGTGAAGAGCTATCTGCGGCATCAGGATCATATGCAGAAGAATAAGAAACGTCGCTAACATCTCCCTCATCAAGCGGTGTGACTTTCGTAGGATCGAACTCCTCTGTGCCGTTTGATCCGCCGTCAGAAGAGCTGTCAGCGTTATCGCCAGAACTATTTGAAGCATCATCTTCAATGACGGAAGCATCATATTCAGGACGGCTTATTACAGTACCTCCGCTCGTTCCGCTTCCATAACTTTCTACATCTTCAGAATTGAATGATTTGACTACATTTCCGTCAGCATCTATGAAACGGAGCTTCGCACCTTTAGTATTAGCAAACGCACGGTTGTCGATATATCCTACTGAATCAGGAATATTGATGTATGAAAGGCTGTCGCAGTTCTCGAATGCATATGCGAAAATCGACTGGACAGAGCGCGGAAGAGTTACATGCTGCAGTCCCCTGCAGTTTGAAAAAGCATATTCCGGAATGGCTTTTACGCCTGATGTGATCGAAAGCTTGGAGAGATTGTTAGCGCCCCAGAATGCGAACTCTTCTATCTCGCGTACCGAAGTCGGCATCTGAAACGTCGTAGACGGCCTTCCTGCAAGGTACTGAACGAGCTTTTTGCCGTCAGATGTGTATATAACGCCGTCATAGCTCGTATAGTTCTCATTTAGCGGAGAAACGTCAACATCAGAAAGGGAAGGGCATCCGGCGAATACGCCGGAACCGATAGTTCTTACCTTTTCAGGAACGCTTACCGAATAAAGGCTCGTACAACCCGAAAAAGCGCTGGAACCTAAGGTTCTAACGCTTTTGGACATCTGTACAGTGGCAAGATTCCTGCAATTTGAGAATGCACCGAAGTCAACAGTTGTGACCGTATCAGGAATGACAAGCTTTGTCATCTTATCATATCCTTCGAAAGCTTCTTTTCCGACTCTGTTCACCCATGCAGGAAGGGTTACTTCAGAATCGTTTCCCAGATATCTGGCAACCGTAGCTCCGTCATATTCATAATCACCATGGGTTGATACAGCTTCAGCATCACCCTCGGGCAGCACCGCCAGAATCACCGCTGTTGCGCAAAGAAGCACGGCTACTGCCCTTCTGATAATCTTGCCCATATTATGCTGCTTTCTTTAAGTACTCTTCAGGATCCTTCTTGAGGAACATGACTATCGCGATCGCCGCAAGCCCGAAGCACAGGAACCACTTCGGATGTATCGGATCGGCAGTCTTAGGCGTAGCATCCATTATACCAACTTCAGTAAGGTTCGCCGTATCGACATATACCATATACGGTGAGAAGTGAGTGCACGTATAGCTCATGCACGGAACTCCGTTTATAACAGTGAATCTCGGAGTCATTTTATCGAGATCTCCGCCTGCAGTGCTGGCAATCTTAGCATTTCCGCCGTAGATCGCAAGATCATCGGGTATCGGCATTGTTATCGAAACTGACACTCCTGCCGGAACTGGACTTATCTTATTAGTGCCGGTCGAATCATACAGCGATATATCAAAAGGCAGATACCTTATTGCGCTGATGTCATCACCGTATGCGTTGTGGAGCGCCGCAAGTCCCAT
>JAILNQ010000100.1 GCA_024691425.1 Lachnospiraceae bacterium | reverse complement strand
AGTCATTGACCACATCAACGATATTATCCTGCTCATTGTATGCAGGGATAACGATATATAGCTTATTCATGCTGCCTCCTGATAATCAGGGATTCCACGATCCTCTGTAATTAAGTAAATGAGCATCTTTTCAATTCTCATTTTCTGAAACTTTAGCTTACGATCACATCTTCGTCAATGATCATCTCAAGATCTTCATATGTGGGATCATCCATCGAGGTTATACGGTTGGCCTGATTTACGACCACTCTTTCAAACAGGTTACGTATCCCGCGCGCATTTCCGAAATCATTTCTTGCCTTTTCATCCATGCCTTCAACGAATCTCACAACCTTTTCCCTTGCTTCCGGGCTGATCCTGAAGCCGGCTTTTTCAGCCATGGAGTCCATAATGCGGACCAGTTCGTCCGATGTATAATCCTCAAATGTAATAAATCTGTTAAAGCGCGAAGTAAGACCGGTGTTCGATTTTAAGAATTCTCGCATTTCGTCGTTATATCCGGCTACGATCACCACAAGATCATCACGGTGGTCTTCCATCATTTTGACAAGCGTTTCTATGGCCTCGTCTCCGAAATCGTTCTGCGCGTTGCCTTTGAGCGAATAAGCCTCGTCTATGAACAGGACTCCTCCGATCGCTTTTTCAACGACTTCACGCACCTTGATCGCGGTCTGTCCGACATAACCTGCCACAAGTCCCGATCTGTCGCTCTCTATGAGCTGGCCTTTACTCAACAGACCGAGCTCCCTGTAGATCGCAGCTATCAGCCTTGCAACCGTCGTCTTGCCGGTTCCGGGATTGCCCGTAAATACCATATGGAAACTCATATCGATGAGCGGCATGTTGTGTTTCTTGCGCAATGCGCGTACCTTGATCAGATTGATAAGGGATCTGACTTCTTCCTTGACAACTCCCAGCCCGACAAGCTCGTCGAGTTCCTTGAGCAGCTTGTCAAGTTCCGTGCCGGTGCTCAGTGAATCGTCATTTGCGCGGTCTCCGAGCACTTTTTTCATTGCGAGCGATTCCCTGTTATTGACAGGTTCAACATTCACTCCCGCCTGAAGGACCTTCTCCTTTTTCCCACTCAGTCCGTCCCTCGGGGTATCATAAATGGGCTTGATCTCCTGTTTGAGAGACTTATCCGGACCGGCGTCAGCGTTCATGCTTCCGTTGTTTTTGGTTCCGGTCCCTGCATTCACGGAGTACGGATTGTCAGCGTTGTTTACTTTGATTACGTTGTTTACATTGTCTGCATTGTCTGTCTCATCTGCTTCATCCGCATCTTCCGTACCGTATGCGTCATATTCATAATCGTCTTCGTATTCTTCCTCTTCATCATCATATTCGTCTTCGGAAGAATAAACCCTGTAAGTCTTCTTCGGGTCGGCACGCATGATATGCTCGCCTTTTGCTGCCCATTTTTCGGCAGTCTCCGCGGGACTTACGAGCATCATCATCTGTTTGTATTTTTCGAAGCTGTCACCGCATTTGCGAAGTGTATCGGCGGAATTTTCAAGGTCTTCCGAGCACAGCTTCTTGAATATATATCTTTCATTTACGATAGAACCGTAATTGTCTTTATTTCCGAGAAAAACTTCGATCTTGGAATAGTATTCCCTTATAAATCCGGCAACAAGGCTGGTTTTCTCGGTATCCCTGAACGCAAGCGCAAGCTGGATGTTGAGCAGCGCGTCAAAGAACAGTCCCAGAAGGCCCGATCCCTTGTTCATGTCACGAAGGCCGCACAATTGCAGAAGGATAGGCGGTGATTTGAAGAATCTGTCGGTCTGTTCACTGATCCGTTTGTCATCGGAACTGCTTGTCGTAAGCTCATAAACATTGATATCGGGAAGATCGGCTATAAATCTTCTGTCCTCTTTTCTCAGCCTGTTGCAGAAAAAGGCAAGTCGAAGCAGAACAGTCTGTACATACATGTCAAGAATTACATAGATAGACTGTTTCAGTACGTTTCTCGGGCCGTCCCAATATCCCTCACGTTCAAGAACAGCACAGTAACTACGCAGGATCTCGTAGTTGTCCTTTGCTATATGGTCAAGCTGTTCGTTTGAATATGAAAATCGCATAATGCCTCAAACTCCTTTTCATTCAAACCGTTAACATAATCCGTTGCCAATTTCAAAATATCGGCGTCGCCGTAAATATCCGAGAGTGTGAATCTTATCTCTCCGCTCTGCCGTGTTCCGAAGAAATCACCCGGACCGCGAAGTTTTAAGTCCTCTTCGGCAACTTTCATTCCGTTGTTGTATTTAACAAGGATATTCAGTCTTTCATCAATATCCTTTCCTCCGACTCCTTTAATAAAAATGCAGTAGCTCTGGGCACTTCCGCGGCCTACGCGGCCTCTGAGCTGATGAAGCTGCGCAAGTCCGAATCTTTCCGCGTTCTCCACCATCATTACCGTTGCATTGGCAACATTCACACCGACTTCGATCACCGTTGTCGAAACAAGAACGTCGATCTGCCCCGCCGCGAATCTGTCCATGATATCAACCTTTTCGGCAGCTTTCATGCGTCCGTGAAGGAATTCGACTCTGATCTGCCCGGAAGGTTCATTTGCATTTTTCCCTTTGTATCCCGGTATGCCTTCTTTATTCAGTGCTTTCTTCAGATTCTCGGAGTATTCAAGCACATTTTCGGCTTCAACCTCATCATTTTCATCTATCATCGGACAGATCACATAAGCCTGAT
>JAILNQ010000096.1 GCA_024691425.1 Lachnospiraceae bacterium | reverse complement strand
CATCTCAAATGAACCGGAATTTACATATATTCCGTGTCCCTGGTCCGGGTAATTGCTTTCATTTAACGATATCTTACCGCCATTCATTTTGACAGAATTTACGGAATAAATACCGCCGCCTTTATTTGCTGTTCTGTTGCCGGTTATCTCTCCGCTTTCAAGTGTGATATTTCCATTGTTGCAGATTCCGCCACCATTATTTCCCGCCTCATTACCGCTCATCGTGCCGCCGTTCATTTTAAACTCCGGATCGGATCCATCATTTAAAACACCGCCGCCGTCAACATCGGCTTCATTATCGCTGATGTCACCGTCATTCATTTCAAATACACCGGTACCTGTATTATAAATTCCGGCGCCGCTGCCATTTGCTTCGTTATTATTTATGCTGCCGCCGTTCATTGTGATCTTTTCTGAATTATATATACCGCCGCCTTTGTCGCCGGCAGTGTTTTCACTTATTTCTCCGCCTTCAAATTTAAATCCATCTATATCACCTATCCAGGTAAAATAGATACCTCCGCCTTCATTATCGGCTTCGTTCAAGCAGATCTTTCCGCCTGTCATGGTTAATTTACTGCAACTATACACGCCACCGGCATTATAGGCATGATTTCTGCTTATCTCTCCTCCAGTGATCGTAATTTCTTTTTGGGTCCATATTCCGCCGCCTTCTCCGTCAGAATCTTCACCGACAGCTTCATTACCTGTTATCACACCGCCGCTCATAAGTAATGAAGTGTCATGGTATACAGCAATTCCGCCGCCATTTTTGGCAGTATTGTTCTTTACAACACCTCCGGAAAATTCCATGGACCCTCCATCAAGGTAAACACCGCCCCCATAACTCTGTTGAGCCATGTTATTGCCTATCGTACCACCTTCTAATTCAAATATTCCGGTGTTGTAAACGCCGCCTCCGCCAACAGGTGCAATGTTTCCGCATATCGTACCGCCATCCATTGTGAATGTACCGGAATTATTTATACCGCCGCCATAATAATTTGTACCAGCTCCCGAACCGGTTCCTCCTGCTATGAATCCTCCGGTAACTTCAATATTCCTTGCACCTTTCCTTGAAGCATATACACCGGTCGCTCTTCCGGCAGAATCGGTTCTGAGATAATATGTATTAGTTCCCGCACTATCTGTCAGTTTAAAATATCCGGTATCTTTAACAACAATAACACTGTTGTTATCTGTGCCTTTATACAGTATTCCGTAACCATTGAGATCAAGAATCATTGGTGATTCCACATTTCCGCCTTCTACAGCAATACTGTTCGTTATCGGAATATTCGCAAGAAGAATAAGCTTAGCTCCCCTGGCTCCGGTCCCCGCTTCTTTCCATGCAGTTAAAGCTTCATCTATACTTTCAAACTCTACGGACGATTGAGCAGTATCTACTCTTGCTACTATTGAACCGGCAGCGGCAAAGAGTTCGTCTTCTTCATCCTCTTCCTCTGTCAATTCATCATCTGCTTTCGCTTCAGTTGCAGCTTCAGTATCAACAGCATTCCGTTCATCTCCATCTTCTGTTTCTTCTTTATCCTCTTCTTCTGTTTCTGCTGTATCCGCGCTCTGATGCTCTTCATCCGAATCAGACTTATCATCCGCAAGAATGACCTCTTCATCCTTCTGCTCGTCAGATGGTTCGACCTGCACTTCATCCGTGGATAACTGCAGAGCTTCCTCATCCTGCTCAGTCGCTGCTTCTTCGATAACTTCCGCATATGCGGGAATTGTCGATGTTGTGATGAGAACTGCCGCAAATGCTGCCGCAAGATATCTCATGATCCTGTTCTTTTTCATTTTTTACTCCTTCCGTTTTCTAACAAAAACACTGCACAAAAAAAAGATATAACCTAATTCTTTAACAGAGACCGGATAGGTCGGAACAATCTTCTACGGTTTATTATTTTAAAGTTTATTTCGGGGAAAAAAAGTATACTAAAAGTATACAGTTACAGATGCACAGGTTGCCGTGAAGAATTCGCCAGCCTTCTTTCCTGCTCCGCTTTGGAATAACAAATAAAGCTTAATAATGAAGGGAATTTTGATAAGGACAACCGAATCAATGCTTGGACGGCCGTTATCAGAACAATACTTTTCTTCGACCAGGTCATAAATAAAAGACCAGTCTAAGAAATCCAGTGTTTATGCGGTTTGAAGCGATTTATCGCAAGAAAAATCAGGGGCTATGCCCCTGACTTTGTCTACAGTCTGAGAGACCCCGAGGGGTCTCTTTCAGCTTATCTCTTGCTTTACTCAGTCAAGCAGTTTGAACGCTTTGGCCTTTATCGCGAACGTAAGCTTCTTTGTTCCGCCGTACTCTCCTTTACCCTTCACAGTAACGGATGCGGTTCCCTTGCTGATGTTCTTCTCATAGCTTCCGGGAACAATTTCGAAACATTCATCCGGAAGGTCGAAAGGCTTTCCTGCCGATTTCCATGAAATGTCTTCTTTCGTGATAGTCACGGGCTTTCCTGTATATTCCTGGTCCGCAACTTTTGCCGTAAGCTTACCGATATCTTTAGAGCATACTCTGTACGTTCCTACAGCTTTATTCTTGTAGCATGATTTCGCGTTATCGGTTGCAGTCACAATGACATATACGGTCGTTCCCGGATCTACTTTATGGTCTTTACCAAAAGGATCTGAGCCGTCTTCATGCTCTGAGAATGTCAGCGTATAATCAGTATTCGCCGTAAGCTTCTTGCCGTCGCTGTCAGACACGGTCACCGTCGTCTTATAGTTGCCCTTCTTGTTAGCCCATACTACGTCCTTAGCTGTGACCGTTATACCCGCGGCTGCAAGGTCTGCCTTCTCGATACTGAAGGTCGTGCTTTCATTCGCTCCAGTGAAGTTGCCCTTTCCAGTAACTTTAACCGTGGGCGGTTTTGTTCCGCCGACCGCCGTGTTGTTAGAATAAGCGACCTTATAGTCTGTTCCCTCGCTGAGAAGCTTTCCGTTAAACTTAACTTCCGCTTTCGGCTTAACGCCGGCCTTTGCGAACGGATATGACGACTTAGCAAGCGTGACCGCAAATTTACCGCCCGGGTTATTCTTGATATTGAACTTGTCGATCTTGAACGTCTTCTTAACGGTTCCCGTCCATGCATTGACACCGGTCATGAGCATCGTTGCGGTTCCGGCATTGATGTTGTTCTCATACGAAATGACATAGTCAACGGCGAGCTTTGCGGCGCTTCCGTAAGGAAGTCCGTCATATAACTCTTTGTCCATGCCAGAAAGCGCAGTTCCGGGATCCTGGGCATTCTTCTTTTCGAGCAGGGTGATTGTGTTCTTCTTCGCGGTTCCGCTGTATTCATAGGTTTTCACGAACCCGGTATCCACGACCTTAGCCTTAGAAAGAGCATTTCCGACGATCTTGAATGTTACAGTCTTTGAACCGATATAGCCCTTATCCTCTTTTCCGGTTATTGTTACATATGCCGTGCCTATTTCGGTGTTGCTGCTGTAACTGACATCATAATAGCTAGGCTCAACAGGTTTGGTTCCGTTCTTGACAGAGATCTCCGGTTTTATCTTTTCCCCGCTGGCATACTGCCGATCCGGTATCTTCGCGACCGTGAGCTTGCTTACCATTATCTGGTTGGACGCGGTGATCATGAACGGAACCGTCTTTGTCCCAGTGAAGTTCTTTTCCGCAGCTATTGCCTTTGCCCAGTAATGTCCAGCTGCTATCGGTGCATCCACCTCCTGCGTGCAGGCCTCGTCACTGTAATACTTCACCGTAAATTCTTTGGTTGCCAGTTTCTTTTTGTTATAAGTCAGCGACGGAACAGGCTTATAAGCAGTCTTTCCGGCAACCTTAGGCGCAATTTCCGCTGCCGTGACATCAGCGTCCCCTATGTTCTTCTTTATGATATTGAAGGTTCCGTTTATCTTTTCTGAGAAGTTTCCTTTTCCGGATATCGTGAACTCAGCAGTACCGACATCAGTGTTCTTCTTCAGCGTAACGCTGTAATCGGTCTTCTCCTTAAGGAGCGTTGCTCCGAGATAAACCTTGAATGCAGGAACTATCGCGGAACCTGTATATGTCATATCGTCAACCTTTTCGGCATAAAGCTTCAGGACAGAAACATATCCCATGTCCTTGACGAGATCCGGTGCCTCGGCCGCGCTGTACTGCTTCCCTCCGGCTCCATCCGCATTCTGTGATGCATAGACTTCACCATAGAAAGCTATGCTGCCGTTGTTATTGAAGAACGCTTTTCCGTCAGGTGAATCGTTGCCGCTAAGCTCTCCGCCTTTCATCGTGAACGATCCGTTATTCGTATAAACGCCTCCGCCTTTTTCCGTAGCTTTATTGCCGCTTATTCTGCCGCCGGACACTGTAAATACTCCGGCGGTGTCAACGAACACGCCTCCACCGGTCTTCGCGGTATTGTCAGATATATTACCGTCTGTCAGATTGAGTATTCCGTTATTATACACTCCGCCGTGATTACCGGAATTGTCGCTTATACTGCCGCCCTTCATGTCGAATGTACCTGCCTGGGCATTCAGTACACCTCCTGCGGTAATACCGGTATTGCCGAATATACTTCCACCGTTCATGACGAACTTTCCGTCGTTCGTCACTCCTCCACCGAAGCCCGAGGTCGCTGTATTTCCGGCTATCGTTCCTCCGTTCATTCTGAACGAAGAAGAAGCAGCAGCTTTTACTGCGCCGTACCCGTTGCCAAGGCCGGTCAGGTATCCTCCGGTGACCTTTATATGCTCGCCTTCAGGAACAGAGTCCGTAACATCAGTACCTTTTCCATTCGCATCAAGTTTTATGAATCTTTCCGTCTTCGCACCTGTATCACGGAGTTCAAGCGAAGCCCCAGTATTGATCATGAGTATGTTTTTGCTGCTGCTTTCGCCGCTCAGCAGTATTCCGTGACCGTTAAGATCCAGTACCATCGGATCTGTTTCAGTCCCGGCGTTTACATTTATCACGGTTTCCGTAACAGCATCATCAAGAACTGTCAGTTTTGCTCCGGCACCGGCATCATTCCATGCAGTTACAGCATCAGAAAGGTCAGCATACTTCTTTACCTGCCCGGACTTCGATGCTACTGAAGCTACGTCTATCGGAGCAATGAGCAGATATCCGTATGTATTAATATTCTCCTTAGCTTCGGAGCTGCTGACATGTTTCAGGTTTTTCCCTTCTGTATCCTCTGAAGCATAGATGGCCCCTTTGAATGATAACGCAACTCCGTCCTCGATATACATGGTATTATCGGGTGCGGAGGCATCACCGGAAATTTCTCCGGAGCTCATGGTGAAGCTATCTCCGGAATTAAAAATCGCACTGCCAGTATCTGTGGATGTATTCCCGGTCACCTTGCCGCCGTTCAATGTAAACGTGCCCAAATTAAATACACCGCCGCCCAAATCTGCTTTATTGTTGGTTATCTTGCCGGAATCCATTGTGAACGTGCAGAGATTTCCATTTACCACACCGCCGCCGCCGTTAAAAGCATTATTGTTGCTGACAGTACCGCCTCTCATTTCAAGAGCTCCGGCGTTAAATATTCCTCCGCCATTGTTTTCTAATGTACGATTATCTGTAATAACACCGTCAACAAGGATAAAAGTAGCGTTTGTGTTATACACCCCACCACCATTTCCGATAGCATCGTTCTTTTTTATCATACCGCCGGTCATCGTAACGGTTCCTGCGTCACTATACAGACCTGCGCCTTCACCTGTAACAGAATTATTAACTATAACCGCCCCTGCAAGATTCAGAGTTCCGGAATTGTATATTCCGCCACCGTATTGTGATCCGTTAGAATCTACTCTTCCATCATTTAGTGTTGCAACATTTTTATTATATATACCGCCGCCTTTTTCTTCCAATATATAATCATGATCATTCCAAAAAATGTTACCGCCGTTCATAATGAGCGTCCCGTAATTGGCGATCCCTCCGCCGTTTATCGATTTATTATATATAATGCGGGGGTTTTCGCTGTTTATTGTCAGAGTTCCTCCTGCTAAAACGTATATCCCTCCGCCTTCAGCCGTTGCGGTATTACTACTTATATCGGTGTTGCCACTGATCTGCGTTGTTCCGGCCACCGCGATACCGCCGCCTTCTATTGTTGCGCTGTTACCGCTTATTTTGCCGGCTTTGAAATCCAGATGACCGGTCCATACTCCTCCTCCGCTCTGAGCGCTGTTATCGCTTATCTCACCGCCCGTAATCTCCATATTGGATATCTGGCTGAATATACCGCCGCCCATGCCTTCATGTTCTTTTGTGGAATTGGTCGCATTATGCGTGATCATTCCATCCGACATCGTAAAACCGGTGCCGCCGTATAAATAAACACCGCCGCCATCTACGGCAGAGTTATAGCTTATCTCGCCACCTGATATCGTAACCGTTCCGCTATCACAGCGGATTCCGCCGCCGCGGCCCAGTTCAGAACAGTTATTGCAGATTTTTCCGTTGTTTAATGTAAAAGTTCCCTCATTCCATACGCCGGAACCTCCGGTCACAGAAACATTTCCGCATACTGTTCCGCCGGATATTGTAAGAGTTCCCGAGTTTTTAATTCCTCCGCCTTCTGAAACGTATTGTCCGCCAGTACCGGTTCCTCCCGCAATATATCCGCCGGTTACTTTTATCCGGCCTTCTGCGTCTTCACCATAGAATCCGGTCGCTCTTCCTGACTCATCCTTCGAAAAATAGCGATCATGCTTAGATTCGCTGCCATCTCTTATTTCCAGAAATGCATCAGAATTTACCGTTATAACACTGATATAATCGTTCCCCTTATACAGTATTCCATGATCATTGAGGTCAAGAATCATCGGTAAGCTTGATGAACCGCCGGAAACTGCGACCGTTCCCTCGGTTTCAACATCCCGGAGAAGAATAAGCTTGGCTCCGGCTCCCATCGTGTTCCAATAGGCTGCCGCATCATCAAATTTCTCAAAAGGTGTTTCAGTAACGCCGATGAGCACTTTTGCAACCGGGTCTCCCATAAACTCATCTTCTGACTCATCCTCTTCAGCTGTATCTTCTTCAGCCGTATCATCTGCTTCCTCTGCAAAGAATTCATCATCCGTCTCGTCGGCATCGGTCTCATATGCTTCCTCTTCCAGCTCATTCTCCTGAAGCTCTTCATCGCCTGGCTCATCAGCCGGAAGAACAGAATCCACTTCATGGTTTTCATCTGAAGATGCTTCATATACATCCTCTTCCGAAAACTCAGACAGTTCATCCATAACTTCTGCATCTGCATACTCCATTGCATATGCCGGTACTGTCGATGTCGTGATGAGTACCGCGGCAGCTGCGGCCGCAAGACATCTCATGATCTGGTTCTTCTTCATTTTCTCTGCTCCTTTACGTTTATTTTCACCGTATGAAAATCGGTATAATAATTTCATCCCAAAAATATATAAAAGGACATACCGGAAAAGCGATCTGCCCTTTCCGCATGTCCCCTCTGTAAAAATTATATCACATCGTGATTTATTAGTAAAATTCTGAGATCACATACTCTTTCTTTCTGCTATCTCAGCCATTTTCGCATCATTGAGGCGCGTGTCTCCGTGAACCCTCGAATATGACAGATAGCCGTTCATCCTGTCTATCTTCGTAAGGTTGCGGCTTCCGCACTTCGGGCACACATCCATCTCGAGCTCCTGATGGCCGCAGTCATCGCAGTATGCGAGCGACATGTTGACGCCCTCGTAAAGCCCCATGTCCATCGCACGGTTTATGAGCGTGCGGATGGCGCCGAGATTATAATCGATCGGATAACGCACATACTGGATCTTTCCGCCGTTCGAGAGCTCCCAGAACCTGTATTCGCAGTCCTGCTTCTCTATCGGCGTGATGTCCTCGGTAACGTGGCAGTGGAAGCTGTTAGATACATATTCCCTGTCCGAAACGTTCTCGATGATGCCGTATTTCTTCCGGAACTGCTTTACCTGGAGGCCGCACAGATTCTCGGCCGGCGTTCCGTATATAGCATAGAGGTTTCCGTCCTCTTCCTTGAATTCCGTGATCTTCTTGTTGATGTACTCGAGTACCTCGAGCGCGAACTGACCGTCCTCGTAGAGCGATTTTCCGTTGTAGAGCTCCTGAAGCTCGTTGAGCGCCGTGATACCGAATGAAGCTGTCGCATATTTAAGGAGCGGCTTGATCTTATCGGTGAGCTTTAAGTGGCCCTGATAGAATCCTCCCTCACAGTATGCGAGCGGGTTCGTGGATGCGCGCATCTCTCCGAGATAAGCGTATGTCCTTATATGAAGCTGCCTTATAAGGTTCAGGTAATAATCGAGAACCCCGTAGAACTCCTTCGATTCCTGCCTTGACTTCGCGAGTATCATCGGAAGGTTCAGCGAAACAGCGCCGATGTTGAAACGTCCGACGAAGACAGGCACATCGTCATCATCAGCCGGATGCATGCCCCCTCTTTCGTACCAAGGTGAAAGGAAAGCCCTGCAGCCCATCGGAGATATGATCTTGCCGTAGCGCTTGTACATCGATGCTATGTAGCCTTTGCCCGTCAGCGAAAGCCAGTCGGGATACATCGTCTTGCTCGAGCATCTGACGCCTGCTTCGAACACGTCCTCAAGCTCTTTTCCGGGGCCGTGCAGATTCTCGTCATAAAGGAACACGATCTTCGGGAAAAGCACAGGTTTCTTGCATTCCTTCTTACCCTGTCCCTTGCGTCTTACATCGAGCATCGTTATCGTGGCCATCTTGGCGAATCTTGTCGTACCTGTACCGGCCGTAACGGTGATGAACGGATAGTCGCCCCTGGAACTCGCAACTGTATTGAACTTATATTCCCATCCCTGGAAACCCTGTTCAAAATCGCGGTGAACGTCTTTTTCGGCTTCTTCCTTCGCTCTTTCCTCATCTATACCGAGCGCGAGATATTTGTCGATGTATTTCTGATAGCTCTTCTCCGCATAAGGATCAAGGATCAGATCGACCGAAGGCACAGTGAACCCGCCGTACTGCTGGCTCGCCGCCGAAAGAACTATATCGCCGATGACGTCGAATGCGACATCAAGCGTCTTCGGCTCGTTGTACCAGATGTTGCCCATTTCGAAACCGCCGCGCAAGACGTTTTCTACATCGAAAAGGCAGCAGTTCATCGTGTCACGCCTTGCCGACATATCGTGGATATATATGTAGCCGTCCCGGCATGCCTGTATTTCCTCTGTCGTAAGGAAGAACTTCTGATAGAGCTCCTTGTTGAACTGGTTGAAGATCAGGCTTCTCTTCGTCGAAACGAGGGCCGAATCGGTATTGGCGTTCTCCTTGTCGCCGACGTACATGATCGACTGGCTCTTCATGTAAACGTCATCGAGCATCCTGACGAAGTCCTGCTTGTAGTTTCTGTAGTCCCTGTAGCTCTTCGCAACAATGGGCTTGACTTCTTCGAGCGCGGATTCGACTATGTTATGCATTATCGGGATCGGAATCTCGTCCACATCGAGCTCGTTCACTCTGTCAACTACTTTCTGACATATGAAAGCCTTCTCCTCCTCGGAGAACTTCGTAAGAGCCCTGTATGCGGATTTACCGACAGCATCTACTACTTTCTGGACATTGAATTCCTCGTGGGTGCCGTCCTTCTTTATCATCTTCACAGGCCTGTCAGGCTTGTAAAGGGACGCATAATCGACGCTGTCTTCATTCTTCGCTTTTTCCGGATCAGTGGGTAAAACTGACATAACAACCTCCCGTTTCTGCAGAAAATCAATATATGGTATTGGCATAACTAATTTAACACTATATAATGGATGATGTCAACGCACAATTTGACGATAAGAACTGTCCATTTTGCATTTTTCTTGATGCAATCATTGTTAGGACATGATATATTAAAGAAAGTAAACATTACATCTGTGAGAAGAGAGGGAAGGACATGGCACTTGCCGGCGCATTCAAGGCGAAGCTCAAGAACGGAAAATACTATTACAGGAGCTCGATCACTTACAGGAACAAGCACATAAGCCTCGGAAGCTACGATACCGAGGAACGTGCCAATGCCGCTTACAACGTGGCGAAGGACATCATTTCCAACAAAGACATAACGATCGATGCCTACAGGACTGACACTCCGCTCGATTTCGCAAAATTCGTCACGCTGATAAATTTCAGGGACAACAGCGTCTACATCAAGAACCCGATATATCTTGAGAAATCATATTTCCAGTACTATCTCACCCCTTCGATCATTTTCAAATTTGATATAGACGATCTTTTCTATTTTGCGAGCCACAAGATAAGCCGCCGCAAAGGACATCTCTGGGTCGCCGACTACGGAATGCAGGTCAACCTCTACAGCCGTTACGGCATCAAACCGCATGCGGTGCTCGGACGGGACTACCGTTTCATCAACGGCGACAGGTATGATTTCAGATATGACAACATAGAGATAATAAACCGCTACACCGGCGTCTATGCGGTCAAACGGAGCGTCTACACGAAATACTCGGCCCGCATACTCGTCAATGGCCTTTACACTATAGGAACCTATGACACTGAAGTTGAAGCCGCCATAGCCTACAACAAGGCGGCGGACATCATAAAGAAGGCAAGACCTGAGAAGCATTTCAGGCAGAACTATATCGAATCGCTTTCCGCGAACGAATATGCGATGATGTACATCAAAGTTCCGATCTCGGACAGGATTTTCGCAGACTTCACATGACAGGAACAAAGAAAAAGAAAGCCCCGGCATATGCCGAGGCTTTAATATTGTTCAATTTTGGCTTATTACTTGTAGAATGAATGTGAACCGTGCCTGAACAGGTACTCCTTGTCACCCCATACAGTCGCGGCGCTCTTCTGGAAATAGATGGCTCCCTGGGATTCATCTTTGCCGAGCAGAGCATCCATTACTGCGCTCTTCGTGACGGGATCCACCTCGACCACCTTATACGCACCGTTCATTACTGGTCTGAACTGTCCAGGCGACTCGATGACAGACATGATGTCATCACCCCATATGCCTGTATCAACTCTGTTGAGTACGACATTCGCGACCAGTGTCTTTCCCTGAACATCCTCGATAGAAGCTTCGCACTGAACGAGTCTCTCGAGTGCATCTATCTCTTCGATGGAATAAACATTCACAAGATCGATGTCCGCTTCCGGACCCGCGTTATCTTCCGCATTCTCATGGCTTCTGAAATAATCATCAACGCATTCGCTCGCTGAAAGCGCGTCATCCGTGAAAACTTCCGAATGATCCGGAATGGCTTCGACTATCTCTTCGACCTCATCATCCTCAAGGGACTCGATCCCTGAAAGGCTACCGAGAACTGAACTGTATTCGATTATCTTCTGCTGGGCAACTGACTTCTCGTTTGCTCCTCCTACCACCAGCTGACGTTGTGAGGGTTCTACGAAGAAGCTTACACAGAGCAGCACTGCCCCGCCGAGCACGCTTATACACCACAGATGCGTATCGGTTCTGACACATCTCATGACGGAGAATAAGCGTCTTAATGTCTTGAACATAAATACATAACCTCCACGGCATTGACTATTCTAACACAGATGCCGTCGGAATGTTACGAATTTATTACATTTCTATATTTTGAACAATTATAAATGTTATTTTATGTGAAAATTTATATAAAAACACAATGTTATCTCTTTTCGTAATCAATGAAGCTGATGTCGAAATCAATGTCGCCCGTTATTCCATCTATCCTTCCCTTGGTGCTGTACTGCCACATGCTGAATCTGTACGGGAAATCCGTGGGGACGTTCTCGTCGGCGAGCCATATGTCGTAGTCAGCAAGATCCCCGAGGTCGAGCCCCGCGACAAGCATCTCCTTGGTAGCATAGATTATCGGTTTGTATCCGTAGCCCTTCACGGCATCGCAGAAAGTCTTTACCACTTTTGTCCGCTCCTCGCTCGTGAGCTTGTCGGTCCTTGCCTCGTCACCCTTTACTCTTTCGATGTCGATGGCGATCGGATATTTCACATTGAAGCTCGATACCGCGCCGACGATATAGTTCGCCTCTTCGACTGCTTCCGATTCGTTTATGGCCTGCGAATAGAAGTATGCGCCTATCTGTATTCCGGAGAGCTGGGCATTCTGAGCATATTCCACGAATTTCTCGTCAAGAGTGATATTACCTGTTCCGTATCCCCTGCTTCCGAGCCGGAGCATCGCAAAGCCTATGCCGTTCTCCTTGAGCTTGGTGAAATCTACCGTTCCGTTGTATTTCGAAAGATCGACGCCCCTTACTGATTCACGCTTGCTGTCTTTATATGTAAGAAAACCGTTCTCGTTCGTTAAGGACTCACCGAGATCGTAATCGTTCTTCGGCACATCGGAAATTATCTCGTAATACTTCTTAGAGCCCTTCTCATCCTCGATCGCGATATAGCCTTCCTTATCGCCGGTATCTTCCTTATTGTCACGGTTGAGCGACCCTTCCCCTTCTGTTTCGATATCGTGCTTGGGTTTTTCCTTATCGGACGAAGAGCTTTCGGTCTCTTTCTCTTTTTCCTCTGCGCTCGGATCCTTGTAAGGAGTCAGCTCACCCTCTTCCTCTTCAACGGGAGCGCTAGTCGGCTTCTTCTCATCCTTCCAGAACTCGAGCTCATCGGATGTGATGTTATGGCTGTCCTCTAAGATGTCATCCTCTTCTTCTGTCTTGACGCTTTCAGTCTTAGCGGCATCTGTCTTCTTCGGGCTGTCTGAATTGACATAGAGAACGACGAGGAACAGCAGGATGACGAGCGATGCGGCCGCAACGCACATCGCTACGGTCTTCTGATACGATCTGTTGTCATCATTGTCCTGATTGTAATAGTTCGGTGCCATAAGATATCTCCTCCAATGTTTTGACCGCAGACGTTACTTATGATAGAAATATATGTATGAAACCAAGAATGATAACGGCAATTATATGTCTGCTCTCTCTTGCCGCATGTCTCAGCGGATGCGGTCTGTCAGGAATGCCTCATGCCGAAAAGAACGGCCTTTTCTTCGATACGGTCGTCTCCGTTGAGATTTACGGAAAAAATGCCGAAGAACTCGCCGGTCAGTGCATGGATAAATGCGCGTATTACGAGAGCATATTTGATAAGAACAACCCTGCAAGCGATATCGCAAGGATCAATTCCGGCGGCGGCTCTCCCGTATCCGTAAGCAGCGAGACCGTTGATCTTATAAAAAAATCCTTTAAGTATTCCGAGCTTTCAGACGGACTGTTCGACATCACTATCGGTCCGGTATCCTCTCTCTGGGATTTTCACAAAGAGTCCGAGGATATCCCGTCAGAGTCAGATCTTAAGGATGCATGCCAAAAAGTCGGCTATAAAAATGTTACCGTCTCAGATGAAGACTGCACGGTGACCGTGCCGGAAGGATACATGATCGATGCCGGAGCGGCCGCAAAAGGATACATCGCCGACAGACTCGCGGAATTTCTTTCATCCGATTCCATAACGGGCGCTATTATAAATATGGGCGGCGACATGCGGCTTGTCGGGACTAAGCCTGACGGGAGTCTGTTCAATATCGGCATAAACGATCCCGAAGCCGATGGTGTCATATGCGCCATGTATCTGTCTGATGAATCGGTTGCAACTAGCGGCACATATGAACGGTGCTTTTACTCCGGCGGGAAGAGATACCATCATATTCTCGACCCAAAAAGCGGATATCCCGCCGAAACCGACATCGAGTCTGTAACCGTCATAACACCCGGAGCTCTTGACAGCGACTGCCTGTGCACCGTAGCTATCATGCTCGGCTCCGACAGAGCCATAAAACTTATCGAAAGCCTGGATGATACTGAAGCTGTCATATTAAAGACAGACGGCAGCATCTTAAAAACGCAGGGGGCCGATTCTTATATCAGGTAACTATGACCTTCTTCGGGCACTTAAGAGCGCAGGCTCCGCATGTCGTGCATTTGCTGTAATCTATTCTCGCAAGGTTGTCTTCGACCGTGACGGCTGAGAATTCGCAAGTCTTTACACAGAGAGCGCATCCAACGCATCCCTTCTTGCACGCTTTCATAGTGATATTTCCCTTATCCTTTGATGAGCATGCAACTCTTACGTTCGAATCGTAAGGGACGATCTCTATTATACCCATCGGACAAGCGCTCACGCATTTCCCGCAGGACCCGCATTTTTCCGGATCTATCACCGCTATGCCGTTCACTATATGGATCGCGTCATTGTCGCATACCTTCTGGCAGGAACCGAAACCGAGACATCCGTAATTGCATGCCTTGCTTCCCCTTCCGGGCGCCATCGCCGCGCTCCTGCAGTCGGCCGGGCCGGTATAATCATAGCTTTCGCCTGCATCTTCACACGTTCCCATGCATTTTACGAAAGCGACCTTCTTAACGAAAGCTCCGGCATCCACTCCCATGATGGCGGCTATTTTTTCGGCCGTCGCTTTTCCGCCGACCGGGCATCCGCCGACTTCGGCCTCTCCCTTCGCTATTGCCGCGGCAAGTCCGGAACATCCCGGAAATCCGCAGGCTCCGCAGTTATTGCCGGGAAGCGCCTCTATAATGGCTTCTTCCTTCTTATCGACCTCAACGGCGAACTTCTTCTGGAATATGCTCAAAAAAATGCTGATCAAAAGGCCGCTTCCGGCTACTGCTATGACCGCTATTATTATTCCCTGATAATTCAAAACCATCTTCTGTCTCCTGTTTATACCCTTCCGTTATTTAAGACCGGAAAATCCGAAAAACGCTATCGCCATAAGGCATGCCGTAAGAAGAACTATGGGCATTCCCCTGAACGGTTTCGGTATATCGTTGTATTCCATCTTCTCGCGGAGTCCCGCAAGTATCACGATGGCAATGAGGAATCCTACCGCCGTCGCGAATCCGTTGATGACTCCCTCGAGTATCGTGTAATCCTTCTGCACGTTCGTAAGCGCAACACCGAGAACCGCGCAGTTCGTAGTGATCAGCGGAAGATATACTCCGAGCGCCTGATAGAGGCCTTTCATCTTCTTCTTGAGGAACATCTCGACGAACTGAACGAGCGCCGCGATGACGAGAATGAACACGATAGTCTGAAGATACGTTATATCGAGCGGAACAAGTATGAACTTATATATCGCCCCTGCCACTGCGGAAGCGAGCGTGATGACGAATACTACCGCGCTTCCCATTCCCGCGGCGGTGTTGATCTTCTTCGAGACCCCGAGGAACGGACATATCCCGAGGAACTGCGAAAGTACAACATTATTGATGAATGCGGATCCTATCGCTATTACTATAAGCTGTGCTATCATTCAGCATTCCTCCTCTCTGTCATCTTTCCCGCGCACCCTTTATTAGGGCAGGCCCTGCAGAGCTTGTCGCAGTCGCCGGTTATTCCGGTGTCTCTGCCTTTCGCGAGCTTTATGGCGTTCATTATAGCCACAAGGAATGCGAGCACGAGGAACGCGCCCGGAGCAAGAATGAAAATCGTGAGCGGCTCATAGCTTTCAGGCATGACTGCAAAATTGAAAACTGTGCCGTTACCGATAAGCTCCCTGACGATACCTATGCAGGTAAGTCCCAACGTGAAGCCCAGACCCATTCCGAGGCCGTCGAACGCCGAATAGATCATGTTGTTCTTCGAAGCATAGCTCTCGGCTCTTCCGAGAATTATGCAGTTTACGACGATAAGCGGTATATACAGGCCGAGCGAATCATAAAGCGACGGGATGTATGCCTTCAGGAGCAGTTCCGTAATAGTTACGAAGCTTGCTATTACAACTATGAAGGCGGGTATCCTGACGCCGTCGGGTATGACTTTCCGGAGCATCGAAATAATTATGTTCGACATTATGAGCACGGCTGTGGTCGTAAGACCCATACCGACGCCGTTTATAGCCGATGTCGTGACTGCGAGCGTCGGACACATTCCGAGCATGAGCACGAATGTCGGATTTTCTTTAAGCAGTCCGTTGTAAAGACGTTCAAAACACTTCTTCATATGCCACCTCCCAGCTTCTCAAAAAATGCCAGTCCGCAGTTTGCCGCATTTGTAACGGCTTTAGTTGTGATGGTGGCACCGCTTATCGCATCTATCTCGAAATCGGACGCGGCGCCCGTCTTCGTGTATTTGAAGCTCTTTACCGTCTTATCCTTGAACTGGTCACGGAACTTTGCCTCTTTAGCTTTCATCCCGAGGCCCGCCGTTTCGGAGATGGAGAGCATTTCTATGCCCTTTACGGTTCCGTCAGAAGCGATACCCATAGATATCGTGATGTCACCGCCATATCCTTCATGAGAAGTGACGTTCAGTACATATCCTATCTTATTGCCTGATGCATCTTCTGCTTCGGCAGCCGATTCCACTTCGCATCCGTTCTCATCGGCTGTACCGAATGCAACGGCCGACGATTCCGGGTCTATATCCGCAAATCCGGACGCTTCCGGAAATACAGACCTGTAAGCCGCCTGTGTTCTCTCAGCTTCCATCTGCGCTATCGGATCCTTAGTGAGTTCATATACATAGCCGAGGCCTGAACCCGCGACAAGCGTTATGAGCGTAAGACATAAAATGTTCTTTATTGCTGAGCCCATCAGTTCTCACCCCCTTTTCCGAAGCACTTGGGAACTGTCATCTTTTCGATCAGCGGAACGAGCAGGTTGCTGATTATGATCGCGTAGCTCACTCCCTCGGCAGATGACGAGAATACCCTGAAAACTCCGGTGAGAAGTCCGCAGCATATTCCGAAGATCACCCTGCCTGTCTTCGTTATCGGACTCGTGACATAGTCGGTCGCCATGAAAAAGGCTCCGAGCATGAGTCCGCCGCCGCACAGCTGCGCCGCCAGGTATTCAATGTTCCATCCGTTTCCTGCAAAGAGTCCCATGAATATAACAAAGGAAACAAGATATGAAAGGCTTATCCGAAAATCGATTATTCCCATTATGATAAGGAATACGGCACCTATAAGGAGCGCCAGGGTGCTGACCTCACCTATGGTTCCGCCTATCTTTCCGATGAACATATCAGAAAGGCTTACCGGAGACCCTTCTCTTATAAGAGCAAGCGGCGTTGCCCCTGTAATTCCGTCATACGTAAAATCAGTCATCCTCGCCGTGAAGCAGATGACAAGGAAGCATCTGCCCGCCAGCGCGGGATTCATGAAGTTCTGTCCGAGCCCTCCGAAGAGCATCTTTACTACGAGAATCGCGAAAACGCTTCCTATCACTGCCATCCACCAAGGTGCTGAAGGCGGAAGGTTCAGAGCGAGCAGGAGTCCCGTAAGGACTGCGCTCAGATCCCCTATTGTCATGCGCTGTCTTGTAAGAAGCGTATATCCCAGCTCTGTAAGAACGCATGCGGCTATGCTCACGGCCACCAGAAGCGCCGAATTGAAGCCGAAATGGTATATTCCGTATCCTGTTGCCGGAAGAAGGGCTATGATCACAAGGAACATGATCGTTGATGTCGTCATCCTGCTTCTTACATGGGGAGAAGCAGAAACGTTATAGTTATCACTCATTTTCTTCTCCTCCTATTTTTTCTTTTTCCTGTTTGCAAGAACAAGCTGGCGCATCATCTTGATCTCCTGTGTCAGATGGCGTTTCGCCGGACATATGTAGCTGCAGCAGCCGCACTCGACGCATTCGACACCGTTGAGCGCGACAAATTTCTCCTCATCATAATGCTCTGCGATGTCCGCGAGCTTCGAAGGAAGAAGTCTTGAAGGACATGCATCCACGCATCTTCCGCAGTTTATGCAGGCTCCTGCCGGCGATGCTGAAACCGGATCGTTGATGAACGCGGTTATGGCAGATGATGATTTCGTAACCGGAACATGGGTATCGAACAGAGCAAATCCCATCATAGGACCGCCGGAAATGATCTTTCCGGGCGGGGATTTGAATCCGCCAGCGGCCTCTATGAGGTCGTTGTAGCATGTCCCTGTATGCACGCGGTAGTTCTGCGGGTATCTTATGGCATCGCCCGTCACGGTAACGATTCTCTCCATCAGAGGCTTGCCTTCTAAGACCGCATGGTATATTGCCACTATAGTATCGACGTTATTGACGATGCAGCCGGCATCCGCGGGAAGCATTGCGGAATTTATCGCACGCCCGGTAGCCGCGTATATGAGCTGCCTCTCAGAGCCTTGAGGATACTTCGTCTTCAGGACTTTGACGCTTATCCTCGGCTCATTTATGCAAAGGTCCTTAAGAAGCCTGATGCAGTCGGGTTTGTTGTCCTCAACGGCAAGTATCCCCTTTGCATGCTCAAACAGGCAGAGAATTATCTTCAGACCGGCGACGAGCTTCTCAGGCTCCTCGATCATCCTCCTGTAGTCGGAAGTAAGATAAGGCTCACACTCCGCA
>JAILNQ010000082.1 GCA_024691425.1 Lachnospiraceae bacterium | reverse complement strand
CCACCGCGCCCTGATCTTCGGCGTCAGCGATCATTGCTGTTATGCGCTCCTTGACCGCAGGATGAACGATCTCTTTTACGATATCGAGATGCCGCTCATCGTATGTCTGTATGATATGGAAATACTCGGAATCAGACTTCTTCCCGATAAGCTCAGGGCTTACGGAGATACGCTCGGCGCCCAGATAAAGGATATTGAACACTCAATACACGAAGAGGCCGGAGAAGAGTTCAATATCAATTCACCGATGCAGCTCGGTGAGATCCTGTTCGGAAAGATGGGTATCCCGGGAGGCAAGAAGACCAAGAAGGGTTATTCGACTGCAGCCGATGTGCTTGAAAAGCTCGCACCCGACTATCCGTTTGTGTCGAGGATACTTGAGTACAGAGCACTTACCAAACTTAAATCAACATATACGGATGGACTGCAGCAGTATCTGGATGCAGACGGCAGGATCCATTCCACGTTTAACCAAACGATAACCGCAACAGGCAGGATATCAAGCACCGAGCCGAACCTTCAGAACATTCCCGCGAGAATGGAGCAGGGAAGGCTTATCAGAAAATACTTTGTCCCAAAGGACGGCTGCATGTTCGTTGATGCGGACTATTCACAGATTGAACTTCGTGTGATGGCTCACCTGTCAGGCGATGAGACTCTTATCGAAGCATTCAGGACAGGCGCAGACATTCATTCGATAACGGCATCAAAAGTATTTCATGTTGCGCCCGGAGAAGTCACTTCACTCATGAGACGGAACGCAAAGGCGGTTAATTTCGGGATCATTTACGGCATAAGCGCATTCGGACTTGCGAGCGATCTTAACATTGCGAAGAAGGAAGCACAGGATTTTATTGATGAGTATTTCAGAACGTTTCCAAAGGTTAAAGCATTTATAGATGCCGGCGTTGAGAAGGCCAGGAAGGACGGATATGTCACGACCGTATTCGGAAGAAGACGTCCGCTGCCTGAGCTTTCAAGTTCGGATTTCATGAAGAGATCATTCGGGGAACGCGTTGCGATGAACGCCCCCATTCAGGGAACTGCTGCCGACATCATGAAGATAGCGATGATAAAAGTCAAGGAACGTCTTGAAAAAGAAGGCCTTGAGTCAAGAGTCATCCTTCAGGTGCATGATGAACTGCTCATCGAGGCGCCCGAAAGTGAAGTCGAAAAAGCGGCAGCCCTTCTGAAAGAAGAAATGGAAAATGCCGTAAGCTTTACCGTTCCGATGTCGGTTGAGACGTCGACGGGAAGCAACTGGTACGAGGCCAAGTGACATGAAGATCATCGGGATCACAGGCGGTGTCGGAGCCGGTAAATCGGAAGTTCTGAAACTGATTAGGGATATGGTTGGCTGCATCATCGTTACTGCGGATGACCTTGCCCGTTCTCTTGAAGTTAAAGGCGAAGTCTGCTATGAACCGCTCGTTAAGCTTCTCGGAGAGCAGGTTCTTTCTGATGACGGTCAGATCGATCCGAAGAAGATGGCGCAGATGATTTTTGCCGAAGGCAGTGAGGAACTTCTGAAGCAGGTAAATGCGATCGTTCATCCTGCGGTCAAGGAGCGCATAACAGCAATGATCGCTGACGCCGAAGATCAGGGCGCGGTGGATTATTTCTTCATCGAAGCGGCTCTTCTGATCGAAGACGGTTATGATAAAATTGTTGACGAACTGTGGTATGTTTGGGCTGATGAGGATACAAGGAGAATGCGCCTTAAGGACAGCCGCGGATATTCGGATGAGAAGACAGACGACATCATGGATTCGCAGAGTTCCGATGATGTTTTCAGAAGATACTGCAGAGTCGTGATTGATAACTCGTGCGGTCTGGATGATACAAAAAAGCAGCTTGAGAAATTGCTAGGATAGGAGTCAGAGAGGTATTAAAGTGGCAGGCGGAAAAAAGAATCCCGGACAGTTGGTGTTTGGCCTTGATATAGGCACAAGGAGCATAGTCGGAACGGTGGGTTACCGTACCGATGATACTTTTCATGTTGTCGCACAGTGCGACAGGAAACATGAAACGCGCGCGATGCTTGACGGGCAGATCCATGATATCGAGAAGGTTGGAAAGACCATCAAGGATGTCAAGAACGATCTTGAAGCGATAATCGGAAAAGAGCTTCATGAAGTCTGTATAGCGGCTGCCGGGAGAGTGCTCAAGACGATCAATTCGTCGGCTACACTTGAGTTTCCCGAGGAAACAACGATCGATGCGGAGCATGTATATACGCTTGAGATGCTCGGCGTTGAACAGGCATATGAGGATTTTCAGGCTCAGAACAAT
>JAILNQ010000068.1 GCA_024691425.1 Lachnospiraceae bacterium | reverse complement strand
GGCGGATATCGCTGAACCGCGAGCAGGAAGTGTTGCAGAGGACGAGGGGGAAAAAAGATGCGTGTTTATTTCGTATACCCCGAAGGCTTTCGAAAACATGCGCAGGATCGTCAGAAAGTATGCAGATGACGGGTGTGATGTCATGGTGCTGCCGATAACAAAATATAACATCGCTCCTGACATGACCGGGATCACTGCCGCGGATGATGATGAGGCGGATGATTTTTACAGAGAGACAGATAGCGTAAAAGTCACAAGGGATGCCGCGATCCTCAGCACTCATCCGGATATCATATTTACGAAGTTCCAGTATGAGGAGTTCAATATGGTAACCGGTGTCGACAAGATGTTCTATTCAAAGGCTTTGAAGCCTATTACAGACAGGCTCGTTTACGTGCCGGCTTTTGAAGTGGAAACAGTTCCTGAGGATGACGAGAGGACAAGAAAATTGATGCCGATGTACGTGTGCACGCGTATGGCTACGGTATGCGATGAGATAGTGCTTCACAGCCGGCAGATGAAAGACTGCTATAAGGAGTGCCTGACGGCATTTTCCGGTGAGGCCTATAGCGATATTTGGGAAAAAAAGATAACCGTATTTGAGAAAGGAAGTAATTCAGATGGCTCCTGACAACAGACCTAGAGGCAGGGAAAAGAAGATAATAGAAGGACAGGGAAGCGTTAAGCGGCGCGGGGGCGGACTTGATACGAAACCTATATCGGGTACCGGCGGACCGTCTTCTTCGGGAAGTTCGATGACCCGCGGCGGGGGCATAGGTATCGGAACGATAGTCATGATACTCATAATTGCCTTCTTCATCTTCGGACGGGGATCTTCCGATGACAGTGACGTCCAGAATGTACCTCAGCAGTCAGGACAGACAACAGATGCCCAGACCGGCGGAGCAGGAGACCTGCTCGGATCTCTGCTCGGCGGATACACGACGACCTCAAGCGAGTATTCTTCATATGATGAGCCGGCACAGACTGTGCAGTCACAGCTCGACACGAGCGTAGATCCTTCTGCAAGGCAGAAATTTACATCCATTGTCGGACAGGGTGCGGACATGGTCACGATCATGGTCTATCTGTGCGGTACCGATCTTGAATCGAAAAGCGGCATGGGCACGGCGGACCTTCAGGAGATGGCGGCCTCGAAACTGTCGGATAACGTAAGGCTCATCGTATATACCGGCGGCTGCAAGAAGTGGAAGAACAATCTTGTCAGCAGCAAGGTCAATCAGATATACCAGGTCAAGGGAGGCGGAGTCAAGCTTCTCGAGGCCGATATGGGGCAGGCATCGATGTCCGACCCGAAAACCCTGACTACATTCATAAAGTACTGCAAAGACAACTTCCCGGCTAACAGGAATGAGCTCATACTGTGGGATCACGGCAGCGGCTCGCTTTCCGGCTATGCATATGATGAGAAGTTCCCTCAGAGCGGTTCTATGAACCTGTCAGGACTCAAGAAGGCAATATCCGATTCAGGAGTGAAGTTTGATTTCGTAGGATTTGACGCATGCCTTATGGCAACGGTTGAGACAGCCCTGATGCTGTCAGACTATGCCGATTATATGATCGCATCTGAAGAGACTGAGCCCGGCGTCGGCTGGTATTACACGAACTGGCTCACGAAGCTTTCAGCAGATACGAGCATGCCCACGATAGAGATCGGCAAGAACATCATCGATGATTTTGTCGGCGTCTGTGCACAGAAATGTCCGGGACAGAAAGCGACTCTGTCAATTACCGACCTGGCGGAGGTTGCGGCAAACGTTCCTGCGAAGCTGAACTCGTTTTCCAAGGATACCTCGGATCTGATAAAAGATGTAAACGGATATATAACGGTCTCGGATGCAAGAAACAAGGCCAAGGAATTCGCACAGTCATCAAAACTGGACCAGATCGATTTCATCCACTTTGCCGGCCTTCTTGATACCGCGTCCGGTAAGGAGCTGGCCGATACGCTCGGATCCTGCATAAAATACAACCTGACCGAAAGGTCGATAAAAAATGCCAACGGACTGTCGGTATACTTCCCTTACAAGAAAGTCGGTAAGACCGATGCCATGGTCAAGACCTATGAGCAGATCGGGATGGATGAAGCCTACAGTGACTGCATAAAGGCTTTTGCTTCTAATGAGCAGCATGGGCAGTTCACCGATAACGGCGAAGGTTCTCCTCTCGGATCGCTCCTCGGGAGCATGTACGGGACAGACTATGCAGGAACGGACGGACAGAGCTATGGCGGTTATGCGGATGCACTCGGCGGGATACTATCTGCTCTTATGACAGACAGAAGCGCTCCTTCGGGCAGCTTAGATGCCGCAAAGCTGAAGCCCGTATCTAACGGGAAGGGACAGCAGGTGTTCAAGTTCTCCGAAGACGACTGGAAAACCATAGCGATGGCGGACCTGAACGTTTACATTGATGACGGTGAGGGATTCATAGATCTCGGACTTGACAACACACTGGAATATGATGACGATGATAACCTCATAGCGGGTTTTGACAATACGTGGATGTCGATAAACGGAAAGGTTGTAGCTTATTACCATACCGATACCGATGAGAACGGCGATCATTACAGCATCAACGGATATGTTCCGGCATATCTGAACGGCGAAAAAGTAGAGCTTCTGCTCGCGTTCACCGACGCATTTCCGGATGGCACGATAACCGGTGCAAGATATGTATATGATGACGAAACGGTGGATACCGTAGCAAAGAACACAATCGCTCTGTCCGCGGGAGACAAGCTTGAATTCACGTGCAAGTACTATGACTATAACGGAAACTACAAGGACACGTTCTACCTCGGAGATCCGCTTGTACTCGATTCTCCTGATGTGACGATAGGAAACATAGATATCGGCAATGTAAAGGCAAAAGTTACCTATAAGTTCACGGATATGTACCAGCAGCAGTACTGGAGCCCCTGCCTTGATTTCTGACGGGAGCGAAAAAATATGAAGCACCGCCTGCCGGATGTTTAATGGTAAGTTAAAAAAGATCGGAGAGAAAAAAATGGAACCTATCATCAAAAGCCTTCTTGAAACAGATGCCTATAAGTTTTCGATGGGACAGGCAATTTACCATCAGTTTTCAGATTACAAGACGACCTGGTCGTTCAAATGCCGTAATGAGGATGTGAAGTTTTCGCCTGAAATGATCGAAGAGATCAAAAGACAGATCAGGATCTACTGTGACCTCCGTTTCAAGGAAGATGAGCTCGAGTATCTCAACAACATAAAGTGGATCAAGGGCTCGTACGTTGATTTTCTGCGTCTGTGGAAGCCGAGATTCGATGACTTTGAATTCGGAACGGATTCAGACAGCGGACTCACCATAGAGACGAAGGGGACATGGCTCAACACTTCGATGTATGAGATCCCCACGCTTGCGATAGTCAATGAAGTCTATTTCCGCATGGCTTATGACTATGACGAGCTGCTTGAGAGTTTCAAGGAAAGGCTTGATGCCAAAATTCAGGGAATAATGGACGGGACTTATGAGCTCGGGGCATTCAGTGAATTCGGAGCCCGCAGAAGGCTTTCCGGCGAGGCGCAGGAGCTTGCGGTAACGGCGCTTGCGGCGGCGAAGCTTCCCGAAGGCAACAAATTCGTTGGAACGAGCAACGTATTTCTTGCAAAGAAGCATAATCTTGTTCCGGTCGGAACTATGGCGCATGAATGGATAATGTGCGTCGGCCAGGGAAATCACAAGCACAATCCGGCGTATTCGAACTGGTATGCATTAGATGCATGGGTAAAGGAATACGGGGTGCTGAACGGAACGGCTCTTACCGATGCGATAACTACGGATTGCTTCCTTGAGGATTTCCAGCTGACTTATTCGACGCTTTTCTCCGGTGTAAGGCACGACAGCGGAAGTCCGTATGAGTGGGCTGATAAGATGATAAAGCATTACGAGGATCTCGGAATCGATCCTAAAACGAAGACGCTCCTGTTCTCGGACAGCCTGAACTTTGAAAAGGCGACGGCGATAAACAGAACTTATAAGGACCGTGTAAAGACTGCATTCGGGATCGGAACTTACCTTGCGAACGATACAAAAGTTCCGCCTCTTAACATAGTAATGAAGACCACCGTCTGCAACGGATGCGATGTTGCAAAGATAAGCGATGCAGAAGGAAAGAGCATGTGCAAGAGCGAGGAATACGTACATTATCTGAACCGCTGCATTGAATGGAGAATGGACCACGAAACAAATGTTGTCCGGTAAAAGAAAAGGATCATATAAAATCGATATGTGTTCGGGCCCCATCGTGAGCAGACTTCTGCTCTTCGCGGGGCCCCTTGTGCTTTCGTCTGTGATGCAGCTGCTTTTCAATGCGGCCGATGTTGTTGTCGTCGGAAAATACGCAGGGGACAATTCCCTCGGTGCAGTAGGCTCTGTCGGGCCTCTGATCAATCTGATGGTCAACCTGTTCATCGGACTGTCAATAGGGTGCAACGTTCTGGCATCACGTTATTACGGCAGCGGCGATGACGTGCAGCTTTCAAAGACGGTGCATACTTCCATGCTCATAAGCCTCGTTGCGGGTTGCGTGATCGCTGTAACAGGCTTCTTTCTGTCCGAGCACATACTCATATGGATGAGTTCACCGAAGGAAACGCTTCCGCTTGCAAGCCTTTACCTGAAGATCTATTTCCTCGGCATGCCTGCGACCATGGCATACAACTTCGGAAGCGCTCTGCTTCGTGCGGTCGGAGATACGAGACGGCCCATGTTCTATCTGAGCGCCGCCGGAGTGATCAATGTAGCGCTCAACCTGTATTTTGTCATCTGCCTTCACATGGATGTCGCAGGAGTAGCAACGGCAACTGTGATCGCACAGATAATATCCGCATCACTCGTCATAAGATGCCTGATGAAAGAGAACGGTCCTATGAAGCTTTCTCTTACGTCTCTTTCGGCCGATAAGGACATTCTTGTGAGAATAATACGAATAGGACTTCCGGCAGGAATGCAGGGCGTACTTTTTTCTGTATCGAACGTGATAATTCAGGCATCCGTGAACAGTTTCGGCGCGACGGTCGTTGCCGGCAATTCCGCATCACAGAACATAGAGGGATTCGTTTATGTGTCGATGAACGCGTTCTACCAGGCGACGATCTCGTTTGTCAGCGCGAATGTCGGTGCGAGGACTTTCGATAGGATCAATAAGATAATCATACGTGCGCTGTTATGTGTTACGGCAACAGGAATGATCCTCGGCGGAACAGTTTATACATTCGCATATAAGCTTCTGTCGCTCTATACCGATTCGCCTTCCGTAATGGATGCGGGTTATGTCAGGATAATGTTCATATCATTCCCGTACTTCCTCTGCGGCATCATGGAGGTTGCGTGCGGAGCGCTCAGGGGACTCGGCTATGCCATCCTTCCCATGATCGTATCTCTGCTCGGAGCCTGCGCGCTCAGACTTCTTCTGATCTTCACCCTGTTCAGGATTCCGCGTTTCCACACTACCGCCTTCCTGTACAGCACATATCCGATCTCATGGGCGATAACGTTTGCCGCGCATGCCATATGCTATGTCATTGTCAGAAGAAAATTCGACAGGACGCATTCGGTGAAACCTTCTTAATATTCCTGTAAATACACAGATACTGCTAAAAATCCTTCATCATTTCTTCACAAATTCCTTATTGACATTGAATTATCATGGTGGTACATTATGTACAGGTGTTAGCACTCTAATAGGTCGAGTGCTAACAAAAAGGTTCCGGATCTGAAAGGATGGTTCCGTTGACGCTTGACGAAAGAAAGAAAAAGATACTGCTTGCCATAATCAAGACTTATCTTGAGACAGGAGAACCGGTCGGCTCGAGAACCATTTCGAAGCTTGAGGGCTTAGACTTAAGTTCCGCGACCATCCGTAACGAGATGGCCGACCTTGTCGACATGGGCTATATACTTCAGCCTCATACATCCGCGGGACGTATCCCATCGGACAAGGGCTACAGATTCTATGTCGATCAGCTCATGGCCGAGAAGGAGAAGGACATCGCGGAACGCGAGCGCGAAACCGACGAGATGAAAAGCCTGCTCGTCGAAAAGGCCGACAAGATGGAGCGGCTCTTGAAGCAGGTAGCAAAGAGCCTTTCGGCCAACACGAATTACGCGGCAATGATTTCCGCTCCCCGCTATAACATGAACAGGCTCAAGTTCATTCAGCTGTCTAGGATGGAGGAGAACCGGATTGTTGCGGTCATAGTCGTAGAGGGCAACATGATCAAGAACCAGATCATAGATATAGACGGGCCCATCGATGATGAGACATTGCTCGCGCTGAACATGCTGCTCAACACGACGCTGAACGGCATGGCGATCGAGGACATAAATCTGTCGATCATTTCGAAGATGAAGCAGCAGGCGGGAGAGCAGGCAGGAATAATATCCGAGGTAATAGATGCTGTCGCCGAGTCGATAAGGGATGACGAGGATCTTGAAATATACACGAGCGGTGCGAACAACATTTTCAAGTATCCGGAGCTTGCAGACAATCAGCGGGCCAGCGAGATAATAACCGCATTTGAAGAGAAGAAGCAGCTGACCGATCTCGTATATGAGACGTTGTCCCACTCAGATGAGAAGGGCATCCAGGTGTACATCGGAGAGGAATCGCCTGTTGAGAACATGAAGGACTGCAGCGTCGTTACCGCTACGTATGAGCTCGATGAGGGCATTCACGGAACGATCGGAATAATAGGTCCGAAACGTATGGATTACGACAAGGTATTGTCCACTATAAAGAAGCTCACTACAGAGCTTGACACGATGTTTAAGAAGAACTGAAGGAGAAACAATTGAGTACGGAAGAAACAGTAAAGATCAATATTGAATCCGGCGAGGAGGAAGCTGAAGAGATAAAGTCAGAAGCTGAGCCGGAAACAGAGCCCGAAGAGCAGGCAGAAAATCCCGAAGCTTCAGAGCAGAAAGCGGAAGGCGAGGAAGAACCTAAGGAAGCTGACGGCGCTGAAGAAGCCGAAGAGCCTAAAGACGGAAAGAAAAAGCACGGAAAGAAGAACAAGAAAGATCCGAGAGACGAGAAAATTGAAGAGCTTGAGGACCGCGTAAAGAGGCAGATGGCGGAGTTCGAGAACTTCAGGAAGAGAACGGATAAGGAAAAATCCGGAATGTATGACATGGGAGCAAAAAGCGTCATCGAAAAAATACTTCCGGTCATAGACAATTTTGAAAGAGGGCTTGAGAACGTGCCCGAAGGATGTGATCCGGCATTCGCGGAAGGCATGCAGAAAATATACAAGCAGCTTTATGCCGAGCTCGAAAAGATCGGGGTAAAGCCGATAGAGGCGGCAGGAAAGCCGTTCGACCCGAATTTCCACAATGCGGTGATGCAGGTTGAAAGCGAAGAATACGAGAGCGGGACTGTTGCGGCGGAGCTTCAGAAAGGCTACACATATCATGACGCGTTAGTAAGACCGAGCATGGTCTCCGTAGTTTCGTAGATCCGCTGAATATATATACAGTAATTAACGAAATTTCCAGAATACACATACAGGAGGAAAATATTATGAGCAAAATAATAGGAATCGATTTAGGAACAACCAATAGCTGCGTAGCAGTCATGGAAGGCGGAAAGCCTACCGTTATCACGAATACTGAAGGCGCAAGGACAACACCTTCGATCGTTGCTTTTACCAAGACGGGAGAGCGTCTTGTGGGTGAAGCCGCGAAGCGTCAGGCAGTAACGAACGCGGATCATACCGTTTCTTCAATTAAGAGGGAAATGGGCAGCGACTACAAGGTCAGCATCGATGACAAGAAGTACAGCCCTCAGGAAATATCCGCAATGATCCTTCAGAAGCTTAAAGCCGATGCAGAAGGATATCTCGGAGAGAAAGTCACGGAAGCGGTCATCACAGTTCCCGCATACTTCAATGATGCTCAGCGTCAGGCTACGAAGGATGCCGGAAAGATCGCAGGTCTTGATGTAAAGCGTATCATCAACGAGCCCACGGCTGCGGCTCTTGCATACGGACTTGATAACGAAAAGGAACAGAAGATCATGGTCTATGACCTCGGCGGCGGTACATTCGATGTATCGGTAATCGAGATAGGCGACGGCGTCATCGAGGTTCTTGCAACAAGCGGTAACAACCGTCTCGGCGGAGATGACTTCGATAACAGGGTAACACAGTGGATGCTCGACGAGTTCAAGAAGGCCGAAGGAGTTGATCTTTCAAACGATAAGATGGCTATGCAGAGACTCAAGGAAGCTGCAGAGAAAGCCAAGAAGGAACTTTCAAGCGCAACGACGACGAACATCAACCTTCCGTTCATCACTGCAACGAACGAAGGCCCTAAGCACTTTGACATGAACCTTACAAGAGCTAAGTTCGATGAGCTTACTCATGATCTTGTAGAAATGACGGCAGAGCCTGTGCGCACCGCTCTCAAGGATGCGGGAATCACGGCAGCCGATCTCGGACAGGTTCTTCTTGTGGGCGGTTCTACGAGAGTTCCTGCTGTTCAGGATAAGGTTAAACAGCTTACCGGCAAGGAGCCTTCAAAGTCACTCAATCCTGATGAGTGCGTAGCTCTCGGAGCTTCGATCCAGGGCGGAAAGCTTGCAGGTGATACAGGTGCCGGCGAAATCCTTCTTCTCGATGTTACGCCCCTTACGCTTTCGATCGAAACGATGGGCGGAGTAGCAACTCACCTTATCGAGAGGAATACAACAATTCCTACGAAGAAGAGCCAGATATTCTCAACCGCTGCGGATAACCAGACGGCCGTTGATATCAACGTCGTACAGGGCGAGAGACAGTTCGCAAGGGACAATAAGTCGCTCGGACAGTTCCGTCTCGACGGAATACCTCCGGCAAGGCGCGGAGTTCCTCAGATAGAGGTTACTTTCGATATCGATGCGAACGGTATTGTCAATGTTTCGGCAAAGGATCTCGGAACCGGCAAGGAGCAGCACATCACGATCACATCCGGCACATCTATGAGTGATGATGAGATCGAGAAGGCTGTTAAGGAAGCTGCTCAGTACGAGGCCGAGGACAAGAAGCGTAAAGAAGCGGTTGATGCCAAGAATGATGCGGATTCATTCGTCTTCCAGACAGAGAAGGCAATGGAGGAAGTAGGCGATAAGCTTGACGCCGCAGATAAGGAAAATGTTGAGGCAGAGCTCAAGACTCTTAAGGAGCTTGCAGAGAAGGCCGATCCCGAGAACATGACGGAGGATCAAGTAGCAGAGCTCAAGGCTCAGCAGGAGAAAGCAATGAGCGCGGCTCAGAAGCTTTTCGAGAAGATGTATGAGCAGGCTCAGGGAACCGGTGCAGGCTCTGCAGGCCCGGATATGAGCGGATTTACAGGAGCAGGTCCTGACATGGGCGCTTCTTCTGCAAGTTCAGACGAACCGTCAGGCGATGATGTTGTGGACGGAGATTTTAAGGAAGTATAACGGATAGGCTATGGCAGAGAGCAAAAGAGATTATTATGAGGTGCTCGGCGTTCCGAAGAATGCCGATGACAGCGCCATAAAAAGTGCATATCGTAAACTTGCCAAGAAGTATCATCCGGATATGAATCCAGGCGATAAGAACGCGGAGGCCAAATTCAAAGAGGCCTCCGAGGCTTATGCTGTCCTGTCGGATCCGGATAAGAGGCGCCAGTATGATCAGTTCGGTCATGCCGCATTTGAGCAGGGCGGACCTGGAGCATACGGCGGATTCGATTTCGGCTCGATGGATTTTTCCGATATTTTCGGAGATCTTTTCGGAGACCTTTTCGGAGGCGGCAGGTCCAGAGGCAGCAGCAGGTCGTATAACGGCCCTATGAAAGGCCAGAATCTGCGCGCGAGCGTAAGGATCACATTCGAAGAAGCTGTTTTCGGATGCGAGAAAGAAATAGAGCCGCTTCAGAAAGATGAGTGCAAGACCTGTCACGGAACGGGAGCTAAGCCCGGATCGAGTCCGGTTACATGCAGCAAGTGCGGCGGAAAAGGTCAGGTTGTATTCACTTCGCAGTCGCTTTTCGGAACGGTCCGTAACGTACAGACCTGCCCGGACTGCAGCGGAACGGGAAAGATCATAAAAGACAAGTGTCCGGACTGCCGAGGACTCGGATATATCAGTTCGAGGAAGAAACTTTCTGTTTCGATCCCTGCAGGCATAGACAGCGGACAGAGCGTTAGGCTTCGCGAAAAAGGCGAGCCCGGCGTGAACGGCGGACCGAGAGGAGACCTTCTTGTTGAAGTCGTTGTCGCACCGCATCCGATCTTCCAGAGAAGGGATATGGACATATATTCGGCTGCCCCCGTGAGCTTTGCAGTAGCTGCCCTCGGCGGAGACATACTGATAGATACTGTTGACGGAAAGGTTGCATATACGGTCAAACCCGGAACCCAGACCGATACGAAGGTAAGACTGAAGGGCAAAGGTGTTCCTTCGCTGCGTTCGGCAAACATCAGAGGAGACCATTATGTGACTCTTGTTGTTCAGACTCCGGTCAAGCTTTCGAGCGATGCCAAAAAGCTTCTTAAAGAGTTCGATGAAGCGACCGGGGACTCGCTTACCGCGGTGGACAGATATAAGGCTTCAAAAGCGGGAAGCGATGATGATAAACAGGACAAGAAAAGGCGTGGATTCAAGAGATAGCAAAAAGGACCGCAAGGTCCTTTTTTTGTTGAATTGTTACTGCAAATAACGTATAATGTCTGTTGCCGTATGGCGCTTTAAGAAAAAAACAAACAGGTAATATGAGATGATAAAACATAGATATATGAAAACCGCTGCAGTCCTTATTGCGTGCGCTCTGTCCTTAAGCTCATGCGGAGGGTGCGGCGAAGAAAAACCGGAACCTTCTCCGGCACCGACTCCCGCAGCAACGGAGACGGTAAAGGAGGATCCCGAACCGTCCGCACAAAAGGACGAACCTGAAGAGGAAGCAGATCCGAACGCGCTTCCCGAAGGACAGATGAGGAGTTTCCTGTCGGGACTGCCGGTAGATGAGAAGATCGGTAACAGACGCCCCGTTGCGATAATGCTGAACAACCTCAAGCCTGCGCAGCCTATGAGCGGCGTATCATACGCGGATGTTGTGTATGAATATGTCGTTGAGGGCGCTATAACGAGACTGATGGGCGTGTTCGAAAACTATGACAGCCTTGAGAAGATCGGATCGGTCAGAAGCTGCCGTGAGTATTTTGTCTACACGGCGCTTGAATTCGATGCGATATACATGCACTTCGGACAGGCGTCATATGCAGTAGATCTTCTCGACAAGGACTACGTTGACAACATCAACGGACTCGGACCTGCAGGTGATGTCACTTACTACAGGACGACGGACCGCCAGGCACCGCATAACGTGTATACGAGCAAGAAAGGCATAGATGCCGGAATAGACATGCTCGGATACCGCAAGGACCATTATGAAGGCTATAAAGGAAAGTTCAAGTTCTGCGATCTCGACAGCGAGGTCACGAATGAGAACGGTACGAGCGCTAAACATATCGAGCCGAAATATAAGATCAACAAGCCGTGGTTCGACTACAACGAAGAGACCGGAAAATACGACAGATATCAGTATGACGGTCCGCAGATAGATGACCTGACAGGCGAGCAGCTCTCGTATGATAACGTCATTCTGCAGTACAATTACTGGGTGCAGCTCGATGACAAAGATTATCTGGCGTTCGACTGCCACCGAGGCGGAGCAATACAGTACTGCACGAAGGGCAAATGTGTTACCGGCCTGTGGAAGAGGGACATAAACGAAGACAATTATGACCTGTCCGCGATAAGGTATTATGATATGGACGGCAATGAGATCGAGATCAATAACGGAAAGACGTTCATATGCGTCATTCAGGATGACCAGATCGACAATGTCGTCATAGAATAAGGATTCTGCAGGGCCTTCAAACAGGCCCTGTTTTTTGGTGAAGGAAATGAGATACAACAAATATACTGTTGAAACTACAACTGCCGCAGAAGACATCATAGTGAGCACGCTCGCCGATCTCGGAGTCGAGGGTGCGCAGATTGAGGACAAGATCCCGCTGACAGAGGATGAGCTTGCGGGAATGTTCGTTGACATCATGCCGTCTGCCGGAGAAGATGACGGGAAGGCATATATTTCGTTCTATCTCGATGCCGATGAGGATCATACACAGCTTCTTGGGCAGATTAAAGCTGAATTCGAAGAGCTCAAGGAATTCATGGACGTCGGGAACTGCCGTATCGAGACAGAGGTCACGGAAGACGAGGACTTTTTGAACAACTGGAAGCAGTATTTCCATCAGTTCTACATAGATGACATACTGTTCATCCCTTCGTGGGAGGAGGCCGAAAAGCCGCCAAAAACCGAAATGGTGATTCACATCGATCCGGGCACGGCGTTCGGGACCGGAATGCATGAGACTACGCAGCTGTGCATAAAGGCTCTCAGAAAATATGTCACTTACGGCTGCTCGGTTGCCGATATCGGAACGGGAAGCGGTGTTCTGTCGATTTTAGCGTTCAAGTTCGGAGCCGGAAGGATAGTGGCAACCGACCTCGATCCGTGCGCAAGGGATGCATCTTCTGAGAACATGGCCGCAAACGGCCTGTCCGACAGCGATTTTACGTTCATAGAAGGAAACCTCATAGATGACGAGCGCGTTCAGAGTGATGTTGGAACTGGCTATGACATAGCAGTAGCCAATATCCTCGCACAGGTGCTGATACCGCTTATGCCGAGCGTTAAGAAGTGCTTAAAGCCGGGCGGCATCTATATCATGTCCGGAATAATAGATGACAAAGAAGAAGAGGTCATAAATGAATGCGCAAAGTGCGGATTTGCCGTTCTCGAAGTAAGCCATCAGGGCGAATGGGTCGGAGTGGTCGCAAGAAATGCATAGATTTTTCGTTGACAGGGATCAGATAGATGTTGAAAATCATGCTGCGTTTATTGCCGGCAAAGATGCGGGCCATATTAAGAACGTCCTTCGGATGAAAGAGGGCGAGGAAGTCTCGCTCATGATCCCCGGGGATGAAGATGAATACAGGTGCGCAATAAGCGCATATGAAGAAGACCTTGTACGTCTTACTCTTCTGTTCGTCAAAAAGTGCGACGCAGAGCTTCCATGCGAGATCGTTCTGTATCAGGCTCTTCCGAAGGC
>JAILNQ010000061.1 GCA_024691425.1 Lachnospiraceae bacterium | reverse complement strand
AAGTTTGCTGTCGGGCTTGAGGGGCAGCCTCAGGGCGGCTGAGCCTTCCGGTCTTTTCTCATTTCTTTCCGGCTAGCACCGATACCGTCGATTGACCGTACTGGTCGGCTCCCGAAAATTATCTTGATCTATCTGATTTTTCTCATAAAAATCTCCGGTTTTACATCTTCGATTCTTTGTATATTCCAAACAGGAAAGTAACGTTTATATTTTGACATAACAATTCCAATATGTTATTCTTGATCTGAATTCAGATGTGCCGATGTTCATTTATGGAGGTCATCCGTATGGAAAAGACAGAGAAAAAATCCAAAGAAGGAATTCAGCTGACGATCATCGAGACAGTTGAAGCGCTTATGGAGGAAAACAAGATCAATCAGTCGTCCCTTGCACGCGAGATAGGTATAGGTCAGGCGCAGCTAAGCAAGTGCCTGAGCCGTAAAGGCAACAATTATATCGGCATTGACATCCTGATCAAAATCTCCGACTACTTCAAAGTCCCAGTAGATCACCTTCTCGGCCGTTCAACCGTAAAAGTTGAAGCTGATGCTCAGTCGAACGCTGATATCTGCCGCCATCTGGTCAACCTTATAGAGACCGGTACGGTCAATATCATAAACGGGGCTATCGAGGAAGATACTTATCAGCCGAACAGAGATTCGACAGCTGATCCCTCACATCCGTTCCGGTACGAGAAGAAAAAAAATGCATATAAGATGTTTTACTTTTCAAACTACCGTCCTCTTCCCGATACGAACAGAATGAGCAAGTCCGAAAAAAAGAATTCCGAGTCCGAGCTGAATGCCAGCGGTCTTTATCATCCGAAACGGATCGAGATCAATGCCTTCATCGAATACTATCTCAAGCTCCGGGATCTTTATAAAAAAGAAGACCTTCCTCTGGCATTTTTTGAGCAGGCCATAGAGGACCGTCTGAACCAGATGAGGTACTGAGCAGGGAAGGATGAAGTCAGATTTTCCGTTCTCTGATGGTGCAGATGAAACTGATATTTTAAAATAACAAATGGTGTTTATTGCATAAAAAGGCGCTTTTTGGATTTTCCCCAAAAAAGCGCCTTCTCCTGTGCTCATTTTAAATATATGGTGTTATTTATCTCTTCGAGGGTGTCCGAAAGTGCCCGAGAGCATTCGATAGCGTGCGTTATCTATTGTCTCTCCTTGCCGGTATCTGTAAAAATGTACCAACACCTCCGTCCCTCTGGACCGCTAGCCATGGGCCGCCGTCCCTAGACCACGATGACCTCATCAAACACTGCCGTGAACATATCCTCTATCACTTCATCCTCGTGGAAATGTCCGAAAAACCACATTTTGTATTCCGCTTCATCCGCTATCTGCTGAAAATACTTGCGCAGGGCGATCTCATCGGCTGAATCTTCGCCGAATCCGAGGGCGGCCGCCACCTCGCGGGGCGCAGAATGCGTAAGGATGTAATCGACCTTGTAATCATGGTTTTCCAGATTGCTGAGGCCTTCTTCATACTCCTCGTGCGTCGGTATCTCTTCAGGGAACCAGTCAACACCTTCTGTCCTGAAAATCATGTCAGTGCTGTGCGCTCCTCCGAACGTAAAAAACGTGGTCCCGTCAATGTCGTATACCTGTCCGCGCATCAGATGAATGATCCCCGGCTCGATGATATGTACCTTTCCGCCCATCCAATGATCGACCGGATAGTTGTTGAGCATTTCAAAATGCTCATGATTTCCGTCTATGAAAAGCACAGTCACCGGCAGGTCACGCAGGATCTGTCTCGTCTCCTTCTCCACCGAGGGAGTGAACGCGCACACGCCCACGTCTCCGAGGATGATCAGATAGTCATCCTCCGTATATTCACCCTCGTGCTCCGCAAAAAACCTTACAACCTTCCCGATATCAAGCGTTCCGTGCGTATCTCCTGTGATTATGAATGCCATGTGATTTTCCTCCTTACTTTGATTATATACTATTTCTCAAGCCTTATCGGCCGATATCCAGCAGTTCTTTTACCTCCTCGTAACCTGGCAGCTCGATCCCGTTCTGAAACAGTAGCACGATAAAGACCAGTCAAACTCGAATTCAAACCATAAACCGTAACGGGAGAATATGTTCGCAAATTCCGAATAAACATGACCTGCGATTCCCGGAATGTTTATCTTCTCGTTCCCGTCAGGGCCGCAGTCTGCGATGAACTCCTTTTTAGCCTTATTGACCATCGCCCTCCAGAGAGGCTCAACATCCTTTACGCTGAGCTTTTCGGCTTTTTCAAGGACTTTCAGGTAATCGCCGTATGTTTCATATCTCAGATAATTCGGAAGCTTCTTCTCTTCTCCGTCCGGATAGGCTTCACCGTTCGTGAATTCCTGGTATTCCTGCCATGTATCAAACACAAGCGGATCCCATGCGCTATATTCCTGATTTTCGAATATATCTTCCATTATCTGCCTGTGAAGTCCGGCTGCGTTGAGGCATTCATATTTAGCATAAAGATGATCGTCAAGAATGTCCGTATGCTCAAATATGCAGTCCCAGGCCGCATCCTCGATGTCCGCCTTCCTTACTTCATATTCACCATACTTCAGAAGCATGCACAGCGCTCCTTCGTAAGTCATATCAAATATATGTTCCGGGTTTGCTAGGCACTTACTTTTATTTCCCTCATCGGGATCGGCACTTCCGATAAGGCCGGTCATATATTCTTCAGGATCTATATCCCTGGAAAAATCAACATTATAGCAGATTCCCTTATAGTTCTTCTGATGATCAGCGGTATATGCGAATCTGTTCCCGTCCGCATATATGCACGTTCCTTCCCATAATCCCCATTTCTGAAGAAATCTCATTACCTCTACAGCCAGTGTTTCCATCTGCTTATTTTTCTTCATAAAAAAACCTCCATATCATAAGCGTTTCCTGTTACACTTATATTATGGAGGTGGGAATCTTCAACTATTTGAAGATATCAACTTCAGCGCCGTACTGCATCGCCCAGTGGCCATCACTCTCTTCTGTGCTCATCGCGGATAACACGCATTTCATACATTTTCCGGTCGGCCATCTCAATGTACTCATCAAGGCCGGTCTCATCATCTATCACCGCAATGAACTGAAATAAACTGCGTATGGAATTGTCTAAATGCCTCTCTTTCTCTCTGTCCATCTCATTACCGGTTGCATCATCGGCCGTCCAAGGCTCACTTGTAGTTTATGAATACAAGCCCTATCAGACAGATGACGACACCGACCGCCTTGCTCCATGTGAACGCTTCGTGGTAAAGGAAGTATCCGACTGCAAGGAGCATGACGGCTAGCACCGCGCTCTGTACGATGAAGCCGGTGCTCACCTGCCATCCGGCCTTATATGCATATATCCAGCCTGTTTCCAGTCCGACGATCACTATTCCGAGCACAAACGGCGCCCAGTTCAGTTTACCGTATTCCTTTACGATATTGCCGTTCTTTTCCAGAGCGAAATACAGGATCGCGCTGGCTATCGCCCCCACGATGTATGTGACAGTCAGCGATGCGAACGGATTCATTTCTTTCGGCACGGATTTCGCACAGATCTGATAGACGACATTCGAAATGATCACCAAGGCGATCGGCCATACATAGTTGAACATATCTCGGCACCCTCTTCTCTAACCATATAATGATCCGAATGATAAACGTCACTGTTTTCATCGGATCCAAAATAATGATACAGAGCCTGTTCCTTATTTTCAACCGAAATTGTTTTTGAAGCAGATAGGCCAGTGTATTTTTTTCGTGTTATAATGCCTTTATGCTGCAGATCAAACAGGATACTCTGATGAAGGCCATGAAGGCCCTGAATTTCATATCGGGCGGTTCGATCACGGAAGAAGATATCAGAAGGCATCGTGCGTCAATGGAGAGGGCCGGAAAGCTGACCGCTCCGAGAGCGAATATCAGTACGGCGTCATTTTCTGCGGGAGGTATTTCCTGTGAAGCGATAACGCCGGAATTTGCGCACAATCCGAACTATGCCGTTCTTCATATGCACGGCGGCGGTTATCTGTACGGCGGACTGTCCTATGCCAGGATACTGGCGGCAAAGATAGCTATCGCAACCGGATTTTCAACATATACTTTCGATTATGCTCTGTCTCCGGAAAATCAATATCCCGCAGCACTTGATGATGCTGTGTCTGTATGGGAATATCTTCTTGAGCAGTACGCACCTGATCACATACTGCTGAGCGGTGAATCCGCAGGAGGAAATCTCGCTCTGTGCCTTGCGCAGAAGCTTCTGGAAGAAGGCAGAGAGCTTCCCGCACTGCTCCTTCTTTTCAGTCCCTGGACTGATATGACGGCAACCGCGAAAACGTATGAAACACACAAGGATACGGATCCCATACTTACGATCGATTACATAAAGCACGCAGCCGCTGCATATATCGGCGCAGACGGCACACCGGATGATCCGCGGTTCAGCCCGCTCTTCGGCAGGATATCCGGACTGCCTCCGGCATACATCATGGCGGGAAGAAATGAGATCCTTCTCGATGACAGCGTCCGTCTCTATGAAAGCATACTGGCGGCAGGAGGGAGAGCATCCCTTGATATCGAAGAAAACGGATGGCATGTGTATCAGCAGATGCCGATACCGATCGCGGGACGTGCGATGAAACGCGCTGCCGCATATGTCAGTGAGGAAATATACAGAAATGACACCGGAAAATGACAGCTGGTACCAAATGGATAACGTCGCAAAAGTTTTTCTTGCCACGATTTCGAAGAGGGATACAAAGACTCTTCGGGTAAGCTGTACCCTGACAGAAGAAATCGATAAAGATCTTCTTCAGGAAGCGGTTCTTTCTGCGATCCAGGACCGTCCGCAGGTTCAGATGCGTATACGCCGCGGACTGTTCTGGCACTATATGGAGGCCACCTCCATTACACCCGTTGTTACGGAGGAGACCGACAGAATATGCCCGTCTCTGTACGTTCCTGCAAAAGCGATGCTTCACTACCGGGTAACCTATTTCAGAAAAAGGATCAATCTCGACATGTTCCATGCGCTCTCAGACGGCACAGGCGCTCTCGAATTTCTGAACATAATAGTTCTCGATTATCTTAAGCTTTGCTACCCCGGGCAGTTTGACGGTGTGACTATCCACTCGGGAGCTTCTGCGGATGATCTGTCCCAGGACAGCTATAAGCAGTTCTTCGGGAACGTGGAACTGACAAGAGGCGCATCATTCAGAAAGGCTTATCATCCGGGCGGTATGAAGCTTCCGTATGATCAGCTGCAGTTCTTTGAGATACATATGCCTACTGACCAGATCCTTCCGAAATCCAAGGAACTGGGCGTCTCGCTCACAAGCTATTTCGGTGCCGCGTGGATGCTCGCGATCCGCGATGAGATGCCTCCCCGGAAGAGAAAGCTCCCCGTCACGATCACGCTTCCGGTGAACCTGCGGAATTACTATCCGTCACAGACCACAAGGAATTTTTTCAACAACGTGAACGTCACCCACGTATTCGACATAGATATAACTCTTGAGGATCTTGCCGCGGAGTTCGATGCCACGCTCAAAACCCTGCTTTCTGAGGACAATATCAAGAAACAGATGGACTCTTTCGAGACAATGGAATACGTTGCGCCGATAAGAGCGGTTCCGCTTTTCATAAAGCAGCTTGTCGTCCGCCATGTCAAGAAGCTGGCCGACAGGAAAGTCTCTATGGTATTCTCCAACCTCGGGATCAGGCAGGTTCCTGAAAAACTGTGCGGGAAAATTGAGAACTACAGCGCGTTCTGCAGTTCAGAAAACCTTTTCTCTACCATGTCGAGTTATAACGGCGATCTGATGCTCGGTGTTTCCTCGCCGTACATGAGCACAAGCGTCATCAAGAATTTTGTCAGGGGATTTTCGCGACAGGGTGTAGATATCAAACTGTATGCCACTGAGGTCATCAGATAATGAAAAAATGTCCTTACTGCAAAATCGAAATCGGCGGCGATCTGAAGAAGTGTCCCATCTGCCAGAGCAAACTCCAGGGGGATTCTGATGATGCGTATTTTCCGAAGATAACGACTCTTCAGCTGAAATCTTTTCTGTATAAGCTTCAGCTGTTCATAATCTGGATCATTGTGATTGCAGCTCTCGGGATTGATTTTCTCTTCGATTTGAAAATCCCGCCGTTTGTAACCGTGCACTGGAGCCTGATTCTCGCGATGTGGCTTATCGTATTTGAATTCGGGATCATGCGGCAGTTCAAAAGGGGCACCGGCTCAGCAAGGAAAGTCACGATGATGATGTTCATCATCCTTTTGATGCTGTTCGTTACGGCATACTTCTTCGGCTTCCTGCGATTTACGCTCGACTGGATCACGCCGTGCGCCATCACGGGAACGATGATAGCAAACTTCGTGCTGGCGATGATCGATAAACGCGGCAATGCGATGGTCTATCTTCTGACCAATCTGCTTGTCGGAGTACTTCCCTATATCGTGATACATTTCAGCCTCAGGGAAGTTCCCGCCACATGGATCATCTGCATGCTCATGAGCATCATACTGTTCGTAGGCGCTGTTATATTCAAAGGAAGATCGGTTGCCGCCGAGATAAGGCGCAGACTGAATCTTTAGAGGCCTGCAGCTTATTACTGAATGTTTAACCAATTCTATTCCTCTGAAAAATCCGTATCCATTGCTAACTGTAACTGATAGTCAGGATATTCCTTCTGAACATCGTCATGAATATCTTTATATACAGTCTTCCTGTCTGCTGCATCAAAGCTTATGACTATATCAAATCTCATGGTTTTCTTTTCTTTATCCATGTAAAATCCATGCATCTGTAATACATGCGGATGGGAGAATACAATCTCCGAAACTCTCTTTTTTGCCTGTATGATATCATCGTCCCTTGTGTTTACTGAGTATACTCCGATCGCAGTTAATATAACCTTATATTCTGTATAGACTTTTACCTGAATGCTCCGTATGAGCTGGTCAAGCTGATCTGCGGAATATGTATCCGGGACTTCTATATGAACCGAGCCGTTCCACGCATCAGGTCCGTAATTGTTGAGCACAAGGTCATATGCCCCCTGTACATCCGGAAATGATATGACGGTTTCCTTAATGCTCCTGGCCAGATCAGGATCGTTCCGCTCCCCGAGTATCTGCGAAATGGTCTCTTTTAACATCTCAAAACCTGATTTTATGATCACGATCGAGATGATGGCGCCGAGCCATGCTTCAAGAGATATGTGAAAAATAAGAAATATCCCTGCTGCAAGAAGCGTTGAAGCGGATATTATTGAATCGAGTGTGGCATCCTCGCCCGAATTGATAAGCGATGAAGAATTGACTTTCTCCCCGACGCTCTTTACATACCGTCCAAGAACTATCTTTACGACAACAGCTACTGCGACGATGATCAGAGATATGGTCGAATAGTCCGGTGTGTCCGGGTTTATTATCTTCTTTACCGATTCGATCAGGGAAGTTATTCCGGCATAGAGCACAATGACCGATATTATCATGGCGCTTAAATATTCGATGCGTCCATATCCGAAAGGGTGCTTCTTATCAGGCTCGCGTCCCGCCAGCTTTGTGCCTATTATCGTAATAAGAGAGCTGCCCGCGTCTGAAATATTGTTCACGGCGTCCATAACGATGGCAATGGAATTGCTTGCAAGCCCGATGATTGCCTTAAAACCAGCGAGCAGCACATTTGCGGCAATACCTATGATACTCGTCCTGACTATAGTTTTCTCTCTCGTATCAACATTTTCATTCATTTTAAATACCTCGTGATCGACTATCCTGTAAAATGATTTCTGAAATCCTACAGTTCTCTTGCATAACAGACCGCGCCGGGCAGCATGTCATACGGAGGGTAGTTGTCTATCCGGATATATCCCATTTTTTCGTACAGGGCTACAGCATCGGTCATGATCTCCCTTGTTTGAAGGATCAGACGCTTATACCCGTCCTTACGAGCTTTATCTTCAAGCCGTTTCATCATATCCTGAGCAAGATGCTGCCCTCGGTATTCCGGTTCAACCCAAACGCGCTTGATCTCGGCATCAGCCTCCGAATAATGCTTTAAACCGGCGCATGCTACCGCGTTTCTGCCGTCATACGCAATAAGCGCTCGATCGATAGTTTCAGAAGCGTTATACGGTACAAAAGTTTTTCTATTTTCAAGTCCGCCCACGATCCTGCTGTAATACTCTTCGGTTTTCTGATAGAACATCCGGAAATCATCATTGTTACCGTCTGTCCATTTATAATCAACCATCATATCTGTTTTCTTCATTATCCCTGAGATCAGAAACTCTTTCCAGAAGGCTTTTCGCCTCACAGACAACCCTGTCATCTTTATTATATTTTACAAGGGTATTCAGCATGTTCTCCAGTTCCCCGATATATATATGTTGATCTTCTTCTCCGTTATCTCCTATACTCATTCCGCTGCGCCACGGCGCCATCCCCTGTACAGCCCTGTCTGCGACCGACTGAAAGGAATCACTCATGCAGTGCAGCATTCTGAGTATCTGGTCATCGTTATCAGAATCAAAAATCTCTCCTATCAGATCAGTGCCTCCGTCCAGACACGTTCTTTCAAGAAGACCGTATTTTTCGGAATAATGCCCGAAGGCTCCGTTCGCACCCTCCAAGCTTATGACAGCTGATATATCATTTTTATAAAACATGATCGGGGTAAGACACAGAGCCTCCTGATCGCAGCCGTATTCGTGATAAACGTATTCCCTGTCATAATAAGACGCGGTTCCCTCATATACAGCGCCTGAAGTATCGGTGATCCTCACGCATTTATTATCAAAGTCTCTGAGATTCATCACTTATGCTTTCCTCAGTCAATTCTTTTCCAGCACTTTGTTTTGAGAAAATAGCATATATTATCTGCGTTGCCGCTATCATAATAATCTATCAATAATCCCTTGAATTCTGATACTTCCTTCTCTGGAATGGTCAAGAGTCCCAATCCTTTTGAAATCATGTAATGATTTGCAAATATTACAGATGCTCTTTTGTTTCCGTCAATGAATATCTGTGTTTTCATAGAATATAGACATAGAGATATAGCTTTATCGATAGCGTCCGTGTCTGAGCATAGAACTTCATGGATTCTTTCCTTTACAACACTTTCAATCGGTATTGGCGGAATATAAGAACATCCCCCTATGGTAACCGGAACACATCTGATCCTACCGCCATCGGAATAGAAACCCTCATTGATCAATTTCGCTATATAACATAAAAGATAATAATCACTATCCGCCTGTATAACATCTTCATCAAGAATGAATTCCCATGCATGTTTAAGATTCAGGATCTTTTGAACATCCGTGGCCGTCATTCCATTGACGGTTCCATTTTCCAATATGTCCTCTGTCTGCGGAAATGTAGTAGATACGCCTTCGAGTATTGCCTGGTCGTAAATACTTGTTTTCATATTGGCTCTTGCAAAATCCAGATTAAGAAGAACGTCCGGAGGAAGTTCATTTGAAGTATATCCCAATTCAGCGAGCCTCTTCGTAAGTCTTCGGATCGTCTTCTTTAACTCTCGTGATTCCTTGGAATTTCTAAGCAGAAGCTGGTACAGATCGTCCGAATAAACATCCACATATGTGGATGTAAGTCTGCTTCCGATCCTTTTCCTGATATACAGATACTTCCCGCTTTGATTTTCCTTTATCTCCGGAGATCCGTCATAAGGAATTAATCTTAATCGAGCCTCTGCCTCGGCTTTCTCCTGTATTAATGAGTGTATAACTTCAAAACTGCTCATATCATACCTCGATTAGGGAACTTTTCGATGCAAATTATATCAGAATGTTCCCTAAAACGCAATGTGGATTTAGGGAACATATTTATGGTAATCCCGCAAAAAAGTTCCCTAAACCCGCATATCAGAAAAACGTTTAATTCTTTTTCCTTTTAGTCCAGACGACCAGTACGACCGCAAATGAAAGAAGCTGTGCGATCGCCACACGGATGATCATCATCTCATCGATTCCGGTCTCAGTTGTTACATGAAGCAGATTCGTGGCAATGCAGTTATTGAAGAAATGGTCAGCCATTCCGGCGTAAAGACTGCCGGTCAGTCGATAGAGAAGTCCCCACTTTATACCCATAAGACCTGCGAGAATGATATATCCTATACTGAGCGCTATGAACGAGGCTATGTTGATATCTCCGTCTATCAGATTATGAAGCGGTGTTACGATATGCCACACTCCGAA
>JAILNQ010000033.1 GCA_024691425.1 Lachnospiraceae bacterium | reverse complement strand
AAGCTTCTTTACGAACAGATGGGACAGGACATGGATCATCTGGGCAGTATCAGGCGTGCTCTTCGCGCTCATAAGAGTGATCGCGGAATCGCTCATCGGATCCGACGACTGACAGGAGAGATTGATGAAAAACCGCAGATTTGTCATCATTTTCACATTGATACTTGTGGCTATCACAGGCCTGCCTATTGCGGCAGGCCTGATAGTTTCGCATAACAGGGGAAATGATGCTTCCTCCGGAAGGAATAAGCAACAGAAACTGGCCGAGGATATCAGCGCAGATGATGAAATGATCATGGCGGAGGAGACTGCGGAAAATGCGTTTTCGGACAATCCAATGGATGACGAGGGTTTGGAAAATCCGGATGAGATAGCTTCAGCCGGTGAGAATTCTTCTGTTGAAATGCAGCCTATCGAGGTCTTGCCCCCGCCGGAGCCTCTTGAGAAGTATTCTCAGCTTCTTGAGGTCAATCCCTATCTTGCAGGGTGGCTTGAAATAGACGGGACGAAAATCAATGATCCGGTCGTGTACACGCCGGGCAGCCAGAACTATTTCCTTCACCGCGCGCTTGATGGCACGCCATCCGAGAAGGGAACGTTCTTCATTGCGATAAACTGGCAGGAAGGCTTCAACAATACGCTCATTTACGGACATAACATGAAAGACGGAAGCGGCTTCGGAGCGCTTACGGCTTTCGCGGATGAAAGCTACGGGCTGTCGCATCCTATAATAAGGTTCGATACGCTCTACGAGGACAGGGAATACGAGCTGTTCGCCGCATTCTATTCGCAGATAGACGAGGAAGAGCTAGAGACCGATGCGGACAGAGCGGCCGCCGACCAGAAGATAGAAGAAAGAAGCGTAGCGAAGAAACAGGAGGAGGCAGAGGCTGCGGCAGAAGCCGGAGAAGAACCTCCGCCGGTCATTGACCCTTCGCAGTTCACGGTCGCGGACCTCGATCTGCACAGAGATTTCGGCTTCGAGGACATATACCGAGGTGAAAAGGATGATGACAGAGGAAGGTTCCGGTACTATTACTATACGGATCTTTCCGACCGCGCCGATTTTGACTACTATGTCAATAATATAAAGGAAAGGGCATTGTACGACACAGGAGTCGATGCTGAGTGGGGCGATGAATTCGTCACCCTCTCGACATGCAGCTATCAGGTGAAGAACGGAAGGTTCGTCGTCGTTGGAGTAAGGCATGCCGAAAATCATTGAAAACTTGAGGAACTTATAGTTGATTTTTCTTTTAAACCCGCATCTATTCGGGTATAATGTTTCTGATGACGGATACTGAACGCGATCAGAAAAACACATCAAAATGCAGAGCGCTAGCAGCATCTCTTAAAGAGATGATAGGAGAGTTCGGCCTGAAAAGGGCCATGACTTTTCCGGTTCTGGCGCTTTTTTTCATTGTGATAATCATCATATATCATCTTTTCCTCATGAACTATGCGAAACAGGGCATACTGAACAGAAGCCAGTCGGATGCAGGGCGTTCTTCGAACGAGATAGAGCGTTATCTGTCATCGGGAACGGATACGCTAGAGATGGCAGCCTACTCACTTGACAGAATGATCTCTTCCGGCGAAAAGCATGAGGAAGTGCTTGATTACCTCAAAGAAGAGACTGACGTGATAATGAATTCGATACTTCCGGAAACTACCGGGCTTTATGCCTGCATTCACGGCGAGTACCATGACGGAGCCGGCTGGAATCCCGGAAGGGATTATGTCCCCGAAGAGCGTCCGTGGTACAGAGCCGCTGTTGCGGGAGACGGACGGATAGTTCTCGTGAATCCGTACCTCGATCTTTATACGGGAAATGTCATGATGACGCTGGCTAAGTGCCTGTCTGATAAGGAGAGCGTTATCGCTCTTGACATCGATCTTTCCGGTATCCAGAAGATCATAGAAGGACGTACCGGTCCGCAAGCGAACACGGACATCATGGTAATAGGTAATGACGGCATCGTTGTGGCGCATTCTGACAGGAACGAGGTTGGAAAGAATTACTGCGAAATGCCTGATACCTTGGGAAATGCGATCATAAAGAGCATCCCGTCAGCAACCGGTGTCAATTATGATGTCAGATTTGACGGCAGGACATACAGCGCGTGCGCGATCCCGATGTCGAACGGCTGGTACTGCATTTCTTTTTCCGATTCCGGCCAGATATACCGTCCGATAAGGCTCATGATGGTGCTGAGCGTGCTCGCGGTCATCGTCACGCTTCTGATTTTCACCTTCATTACTGTAAATGCAGGACAGAAAGAGCTGGCCAGAAGGCGCCTTCAGTCGCTTCTGAATTCATCCGCCGACATCTACATGTCATTGTGCGATCTCGATGTCATCGACAACAGCGTGACCGAGATAAAGAACGTGAATCCTGCTATCGCAGAAGCGGTGAAAACCGTTGACCACAACATGAAGGAAGTATTCCTCGGCATCATGAAGCGCCTTCCCGACAATCCGACGAAGGCGGCAGCGGTTGAATTCACTGACCTTTCCACTATAGATGAGAGGATGAAGTATTCCAGCAATGCTACGCTCGAGTACCTGAGCTTCGGTAACATCTGGGTAAGGGCAAGGCTCATCGTATCTGAGCGCACGAAGGACGGAAGGGTTTCGCACGTCCTCTGGATGCTTGAGAATATCACTGAAGAGAAGCGTGAGAGAGATAAGCTGATAAACATGTCGGAGAAAGCGCTTGCCGCGAGCGAGGCAAAGTCCGCATTCCTCTCGACGATGTCGCATGAGATCAGGACCCCGATCAATGCCGTTCTCGGAATGAACGAAATGATCCTCCGAGAGTGCGACGATCCGGACATCATATCTTATTCCCAGAACATAAAGAGCGCAGGCAATTCTCTGCTCGTGCTCATAAATGACATACTTGACTTCTCGAAGATAGAATCGGGCAGAATGGAGATAGTGCCCACGGAATATGATTTCGCATCGCTTCTCAATGATCTCGTCAACATGATAAAGGTCAGGATGGATGCGAAGGGGCTCGAGCTCATTCTCGACATCGATCCGGAAATCCCTGTTTCGCTATTCGGCGATGAAGTCAGGATAAAGCAGATTCTCACTAACATACTGACGAATGCGGCAAAGTACACGGAGAAAGGCAGCGTGACGCTGAAGATCACGATAGATCCTGCCGTAAGAGCTACGAACTGCGTGATCCTGAATTTTTCGGTCAAGGATACCGGCATAGGGATCAAGAAGGAAGATATCTCAAAGCTTTTCACCGCGTTCGAGCGCATAGATGAAAAGAAGAACCGCCACATCGAGGGAACCGGGCTCGGAATGTCGATCTCGAACAACCTTCTTCTGATGATGGGCAGCTCGATGAATGTGAAGAGCGAGTACGGAAAAGGGTCCGAGTTCTCGTTCGGCCTTATGCAGACCGTCAGAGAATGGAAGCCTATCGGTGACTACAGGGCGCTGTTTACTGCTTCGGTAGCAAGGCAGAACAAGTATGTTCCGAAGTTTACTGCGAAGAATGCGAAGATACTCGTTGTTGACGACACGCATGTGAATCTCATGGTGTTCAAAGGCCTGCTCAAGAAAACGGGCATAAACATTGATACCGCGGACAGCGGAAGGCGGTGCATTGAGCTTGCCTCAGAGAATAAGTACGATATCATTTTCCTTGACCATATGATGCCAGACATGGATGGAATAGAAACACTCCATGAAATGAATTCGAGAGCGGAAAATATCAATACGGATACGCCGGTCATATGCCTGACCGCCAACGCGATAAGCGGAGCGAAGGAAAAATACATTGACGAAGGCTTCGATGATTACCTTTCAAAGCCCATAAACGCGGAGCATCTCGAGAATATGATCATCCGCTATCTGCCGGAAGAACTGATCGATAAACCCGCTTCCGACGAGCCGGATGCGACAAACTAACTGCTTGCATACAGCGCGGATTATAGGTATAATTGTATTGACGTACGTCTGCACTGCATTCGTACAGGTCAGAGTCAATAGGGGAAAGGGTGGACTTTTTTATGAAACTACGTGCAAAGATCATTACAGTAGCTGTTGTTCCGGTCGTAGTATTCGGTATCTTCATCTTCATTTTCTCGAAGATCAAGGTTACGAACAGCATGGAAGAGGAAGTCTTCAACGGACTTCATTCATCGGTTCTTGCAGTACGTACCGCACTCGATGAGATCAATGATGATCCGTTCGTTCTCGACGGAGACAACCTGATGAAAGGTTCGTACAACGTCACGGCCGACACCAACATCGTTGATGAGGTCAAAGCCGGAACCGGAACCGTTACGACGGTATTCTACGGAGACACGAGATATGCGACGAGTGTCGTGAAGCCAGGTACGAGTGACAGAGTGCTCTACACGCAGGCCGGAGAGAAGGTAATCGAGACCGTTCTGAAAGGCGGCAAGGAGTATTCGGCATCCAATGTCGATATCGTCGGAAGCAAGTACTATACATATTATGTTCCTCTCTATCAGGAGGGAACGAAAGAAGTCATCGGTATGGTTTTCTGCGGACGCCCGCAGGCCGATGTCGAAAAAGAGATCAACACTGTTACGAACAGCATACTGATCGCAACGATACTCGCGGTACTCATTGCAGCCGCCCTTGCAACATTCGTTGCTCTTGCTATCGTGAAGGTTCTCAATCATGGAGTTGCAGTTCTCGACAAGGTTTCACAGGGAGACCTTTCAGAGCCTGTTCCTGAGGACCTCTTAAAGCGCAAGGATGAGCTCGGCACGATGAGCACATGTATCGAGAACCTGCGGTCGAGTCTCATAGAGATCATATCGGAACTGAAGAATCATTCTTCGGAACTTTATACCTCATCCGGCAAGCTTGATAATGCATCGCGCGAAGCGACCGATTCGATAGGTCAGGTCAATCAGGCGATCGCAGAGATCTCAGACGGTGCTTCGTCGCAGGCTGATGAGACTCAGTCAGCTACAGAGAACGTAATCCTTATGGGCAACATGGTAGAGGATACATCATCACAACTCAAGGATCTCATCATCATATCCGATACAATGCGCGCAGCAGGTACGAGAGCTATTGAGACGCTCGATAAGCTCGATAAGATCAACAGGAAGGCATCGAGCGCGATCGACCTTATATATGAGCAGACGAACACGACGAATGAGTCTGTAGCACGTATCCAGGAAGCTACGGCGCTCATCACGGACATAGCAGAAGAGACGAACCTCCTTTCACTCAATGCTTCGATCGAGGCGGCAAGAGCAGGAGAGCAGGGACGCGGGTTCGCAGTCGTTGCAAATCAGATTCAGAAGCTTGCTGAGCAGTCGAACGAGAGCGCGAGCAGGATCGCATCCATCATCACTGAGCTTCTCGCTGACTCCGAGAAGAGCGTGAAGACGATGGACGAAGTCCGTCAGATCATGGAAGAGCAGAACGAGGATGTCCGCAAGACGCAGGAAGCTTTCGAGGACGTAAGAAACGGTATCGATCAGACGACTTCCGGCATGGGCAATATCTCACAGAAGACGACGAGCCTCGACGAAGCAAGGGTATCGGTCGTAGATGTTGTTCAGAACCTTACGGCTATCGCAGAAGAGAATGCGGCGAGCACGCAGCAGACGAGCGCAAGTGCTCATGAATTCGCGAACATTCTTGACAACATCAAGGATGAGACCGTGACTCTGAAGGAAATCGCCGACATGATCGAAAAGAGCGTCGGACAGTTCCAGATGTAATTACATGCACCAGCATATGATTTTCGGAAAAGCGGTATATTTACCGCTTTTCTTTTGCAAGAAAGCACTCATGGAGGGATGATTGTGGCAAACAAGTCGATAATAGACGGCTTCGCATTCTCGGATGATGCGGATGTGTCGATCGCTTCGGCGGAGGTTGAGAAGATCCAGTACATAGCCAGCAGGATGAGCATGGAGAATCCAAAAGGCGTCCTCGCCGTATACGATAAGCTCATAACCGGCGGTGTATTCGTGACCCCTGTCGGCTATGAATACCTGCGCACGCTTCAGAGCTATCTGTACAAAAGCAAGGACATTCCTGACGAGGCCGTAAGGGAGATACCGGTTCCGATATCGTACACAAGGGCCCTGAACCTGCGCAGCGAGGAAAGAGACGAGAGGCTTTCGAAGCAGAAGGAGATGCGCACTCTGCGCAAGACTTTCAGAAATGAATATAAAATATCGCTGATCGTGAACATCATACTGATCATCATGGTCATCGCTATGTTCGTGATCACCCTTCAGGCCGAAAATCCCAACATGATCAACTACAGGACAGCCATTCTCAACCAGTACAGCGAATGGGAACAGGAGCTCAACGAGCGGGAGACCGCGATCAAGCAGAAGGAGCTTGAACTTGATATCCGATAATTCACACAATTGACACACGGCTCTGATACAATGTGCTCCGTAAAGTGAAAATCAGTTAAGCCCAAGGAAGAATTTGAATTCTGATGGGCCGATGTTCAGAACAGGAGAGCGGTTCATATGGAAAAGATCAAGATACTTGTTGTTGATGATGAAAGCAGGATGAGAAAGCTCGTCGGAGATTTCCTAGCGAGAAAAGGCTATCAGGTCATTGAGGCTTCTGACGGACAGGAGGCCATTGATACATTTTTTGAGCAGAAAGACATCTCGCTCGTGATACTCGATGTCATGATGCCGAAGATGGACGGATGGGAAGTTCTCAAAGAGATCAGGGAATACTCGGAACTCCCGGTCATTATGCTTACGGCCAAAGGCGATGAGCGCGATGAGCTCACGGGATTCGACCTCGGTGCCGACGAATACATTTCAAAACCGTTCTCACCGAAGATTCTTGTGGCGAGAGTAGAAGCGCTTCTTCGAAGGAGCAACCTCATCACTGAGGAGGCGAAGATCGAGGCCGGCGGGATCGTACTCGACAAGGCAAGCCATACGGTCACGATAGACGGCAAGGGCATCGACCTTTCTTTCAAGGAATTCGAGCTTCTTGCATATTTCATGGAGAATCAGGGACTCGCGCTCTCGCGTGAGAAGATACTTAACCATGTCTGGAATTACGATTACTTCGGCGATGCCCGCACGATAGATACCCATGTCAAGAAGCTCCGCTCGAAGATGGGCGACAAGGGCGACCTCATAAAGACGATATGGGGGATGGGGTATAAATTCGAAACGTGACGAAAGTAAAATTATAAAAGCATAAAAAGGGTTGATTATGGGGCGCGGCTTCTGATTCTCTGCTTCTGAGAACGGGGTAGCGCCCCATTTCTGCGCTTTGCATAAGGAATCTTTTATCATTGATATATGAACATAACGAATGTAAAATTTAAATGATAATGTGTTGACTGCAGGGGATATTTAATGAACCGCGACGGTGTGAAGATCAGCATAATAGTTCCATGCTATAAAGTGGAAAAATACTTAAGACGTGCAATGGATGCGCTGCTTTCCCAGACGATGAAGGAGATAGAGATCGTCTGCATAAATGACGGCTCTCCGGATGGATGCCTTGATATTCTTCGCGGTTATGAGCAGGAGGATGAAAGGGTCATCGTGATCGACAAGCCGAATGAAGGAGTATGGGCGGCACGTCTTGACGGCGTGAAGCGTTCATCGGGGGAATATATCGGTTTCGCGGATCCTGATGATTACGTAAAAAGCGATTTTGCCGAGAGTCTTTACCGGGCTGCCGAGAAATACGACGCGGATATAGCATGCTGCGGGTTCGACAGAGTCGACAGCGAGACCGGCAGAACATACTCACGTGAGATGACAAAGTTCCGCTATGATCATTTTGACATGAGAAAAGAGCCCGGTCTTATGCTCGAAGTCAATGCGGCGATATGGAACAAGATATTCCGCCGGAGCCTTTTTTCGTCGATGGGGCAGATACCGAAAGTTCCCGGCGCACTCGACGATATGATTTTCGCGCAGCTCCTGTACGTAAATGCCGGACGCATAGCATTCGTTAACAGAGCGCTCGTAAGCTATACTGTAAGAGCTGATTCCATAATAAGCACGATAAGCCCGGAGCTGATTCCCGGGATTTATGATGCGATGCATGCTGCACGAAGAGTCTTTGAGAGCGAAAATCCTTCAATGCTCGTTTATTTTGACTCGAACGCGTTCCTGCATCTGGGCATATCGCTGATGCACAGGCTTTCGGCGGACAGAGGAAATGACATGCGTCAGCTGATAAGAAGAAACATTGCAGAGCTCGACGCGCATTTTCCGCTCTGGAGAAGAAGTCCGTACATAAGGCTTTCGTATGTCCTGTCCCACAGACTGGCCAACCTGAAGCTCTTCATCATACGAAGGATTTATGGATTCGGCGCGTTCAATCTTTTCCTGAAAGTATACGGCGCCATGATAAACGGCCTCGGAATCGACATTAAATGGTGAAGTATTTGAAGAAACTAGTAATAATACCAGCATACAATGAAGAGAAGAGCGTGGCCGGGCAGTGCGAGGAAGTAAAATCATCGGCGCCGGATTATGATATCATTGTCATTAACGACTGCTCGCTCGATGGCACGAAGTCTGTATGCGCCGAGAACGGGATAAAGGTCATCGATCTTCCGGTAAACCTCGGGATCGGCGGAGCAGTGCAGACGGGATACCGCCATGCATACGAAAACGGCTATGATATCGCCGTACAGATCGACGGTGACGGACAGCACGATCCCGCTTTCATAAAAAGCATGGAAGACGTGCTCACAAAAACCGGTGCGGACCTTGTCATAGGCTCGCGTTTCATTGAGAATGAAGGGTATCAGTCCACTGCATCAAGGCGCATGGGAATAAAGTTTTTTTCCGCTCTCATTAAACTGCTCACTGGAGAAAAGATCACCGATCCGACTTCCGGTCTTCGGATGGTCGGCAGGAATCTGATAGCGGAATTCGCCGAAAGCTATCCTCAGGACTATCCGGAGCCTGAGAGCGCGGTGCGCGCGATAAGAAAAGGCAGGAAAGTGATAGAGGTTCCGGTGAAGATGCGCAGCAGAACTGCGGGAAGATCATCCATCAGAGCTGCGTTTGCGGTTTATTATATGATAAAAGTTACGATAGCAATCGTACTGGAAAGGCTCAGGAGAACATGATGAGTTTAAGGCTTAAGA
>JAILNQ010000023.1 GCA_024691425.1 Lachnospiraceae bacterium | reverse complement strand
AGATAAAAGGTATTATTTCGATACTGCGGCAGACGCTGACGGGATAACTGGAAGGATGGCCGTCGGAATAAAGACCATAGGCTCGTCGAAGTATTATTTCCTCGAAAAGGCGGGAAGCGGTTACGGAACAGTGCTTACAGGCTATGATTCTGCAGAGGATTCAGGCGGAATAATGCGTACATACTTTGCAGACAAGTCCGGCGCACTGAAGCTAGGATGGCAGAAACCCGTGGCCGGCGGATCGTATGCTTTCTTCGACTATGCAAGAGGATATAAGCTTGACAACGCCTATGCGGAGGGAAACAGCTGGACCACCATCGAGGAAGTCATCGGAGGCGTTACTCATTATTACAGGAGCTATTTCAAGAACGGAACAAATCCCGTAACCGGACTTCAGACAATAGGCGGCAGAAAGTATTTCTTCGGAAATGATAAGAAGGACAGAAACTACGGCCGTGTCATGACCTGTCTTATAAAGAACGGCAGCACGCTCTATTACGGCCGTCCTTATGATGAGACTGCCCTGGCCGAAGCAGAAGACCCCGATGCAGGCATGCTCGAAAATACCGGGTGGTTCACGGTTGTTGAAGGCGGAGTTGCGGTTACCAGATATGCCAGCGGCAGCGGCATGCTTCTTAAAGGATGGCAGACGCTCGACGGTAAGAAATACTATTTTGACACGCAGACCGGTGCACTTGCAAAAGGCGTGACGGTTATAGGAAAGAACCGTTATGTATTCGATGATGCAACCGGCATGATGCTGACCGGATACTGCGCTAGCGGCGCAGAACACTATTTCACGAACGGAAACGGCATCATGCAGTACGGATATATAGTGGACGGAGGGGTCGCAAGATTCTTCGTTTCTGATCCCGGATCAGCGTATTACGGTATGGAGAAGGGATATGCGCCGCTGTTCTCGTTCGGGACATCGGGAGATTTCTATGAATGCGGCGGAATGATCTTCTATGTGAAGAACGGCAAGATGCAGACTGGATGGCAGACATTAACGACAGATGCTGCCAGAAGACATTACTTTGATCAGAACGGTCTTCTTAGGACAGGCGTGTTCAACATAGGCAAGACAGTGTACATTTCACTTACGAAGGCAGAGGCGGAAGCACTCGGTCACGTCGAATATACCGGAAGCGCCGTTTCAGGCTTTGTTTCCTCAGGCCCTGATACGTATTATTATGATACGAACGGAAAGCGTATTACGGGATGGGTGAAGAATGAAGGAGAGTATTACTATTTCGATCCTTCGACCGGAGCCATGAAGACGGGAATGTTCCCCGTCGGTAAGAAAACATATTATTCTGATGCATCAGGAAAGAGGCAGACAGGATTCATAGCCCTTCTCGGGAACACCTATTATTTCGATCCGCAGGGCGGAGCGATGAAGACAGGATGGCAGACAATAAAGACCGGCGGCATAAGCAGGAAATACCATTTTGACGAAAACGGGCGCATGGCAAAAATGATCACCGCGGTCTCGGGAAAGAAGTATGTATTTACTGCAGACGGAGAGCTGCTCGTGAATTTCTACGGCACGCCATCCGGAATGACGGGTAAGTACGGAAGCGATGCAAAAGGTGTCATGAAGACAGGATGGAATCTGATAGAAAGCGACTGGCATTACTTCGATGCATCCGGAAAAGAGCAGGTGCTCGCAGGAGAGCCTCAAGAGATCGACGGCGTCATATGGTATACCGTTGCTGAACTGCCTGAGGGCAACAGAAAATCAAGAGCGAGGTTTGCTTTTAAGAACGGGAAGTCCCTCAAGGGATGGCAGACAATAAAGACCGGCGGAAAAAGCAGGAAATACTATTTCGATGAGACAGGAAAGATGACGGCCGGCTTTGCACAGATGGACGGCAAGAGATATTATTTCAGTGAGACTGCCGATGCGACAGATCCGACGATGGAAGGAATGCTTCTTTCGGGCGGAATAAACAATGTTTCAGGCAGATATTACTTTATGGCATCATCCGGAGCATTCCGCACGGGATGGTTTTCAGAAGGAGGAAAGAAATATTATGCCGACCCTGCGACCGGAGAGCTCGCAACGGGATTCGTAAACCTCGACGGAAACATTTACTATTTCAATGAAGCAGAGTCAGAGGCCGGTCAGCTCCAGATGGGATTCATTAAGCTTTCTGACAGAGGACAGACATATTACGACGGGACGGCCGGCGCATCGAACATGTATTATGCCGATAGCGACGGAGTCATCGCGCAGTCCGGATGGATAAACGTTAAGGATAATGCGAAGGTTAAGGACAGTCAGGAGTGGTCATATTACGCCGCGCCTAACAGACCTTATGCCGACATGGGCGATTTTATCCTTACGGGGGAGCTTGCATGCGGAGATGTCCTTATCGATGATGAAGGAAACGTAAGCGCTTATATAGATGACGGACAAGGTGCAGCAGACGGATTTGCCGCCGGTCAGGCATGCAAGAAAATCAGTGCGGACGGAGCTTTATCGGACGGCAGCGTTACAGGTCCTGAAATCGGGCGCTATTACAGATTCAACAGCAGCACATGTGCAAGGCGTAAGGAGGTTCTGTTCTTCTTCGGGAATTATTACGGCGATTACATTAATGATGATCAGAGAAGTACGGTAAGCTCGATGCGCCGCTTCATTGACTCGGGGGGAGGACAGAAAAAGGAGTCGGAGGATTTCATCCTCGTGAATACTGACCGGGCCGCTCTTATAGCTAAAGGACTTACGTCTTATCCGGGCAATGTATTTCCTATGTGCGCATCGTCAAGTGTCGGTGATGAGCAGCCGGATTTTGATCCTCTCGGAGATCTCAATTCGGACGGACACGTTGATGTATATGATACTGAAATATATTCCAGGGATGTATATGACCACGCGATTGCAAAATACGGACCGAGAAATCTTGTGCTTTCCGGTGCGTCATCGGGAGCAGGAATCTGCCTTGGGCTTTACGACTATGCAATCCAGAAAGGCAGCCCTCTGAAGCTGCCGGTTGAGGCTCTTCTGATGAGCCCTTGGGTCGATGTCAGAATGATCAATGAGAGCGCGGCGGATCTTACAAAGAGGCAGACCGGTTCGACGGATATCGATACATTGAAGTACTGGGGAGCCAGATACACAAGGGACGCGGGATATGTGGATGAAAGCGGAGAAAAACCGTATGAAGGCATTGCAGGGCCGGGCGGTATTTATCCGTTTGCGACGCCGCTTCTTCTTGACAGCAGCGGCATGAAGAACGTATATATGTATTCAGGCACATATGATCCGTGCTATTATGACTGCGCAAAATTCGTAAAGGAAGCGGAAAAACACGGTAATACGTCTGTTAAGCTCAATAAGTACACCGGAGCCCGGCACGGCTTCATGTTCTTTTCCGAAAAATCGAGCGCAAAGAGCGAAGTAATTCTTGATGTATGCCGTAAAATCATGACCGAGGAGCCTTAGAGCATAAAATGGGATTCATTCAGAAGATAAAAGATGAGATAGCGGTCGTAAGGGAGAGGGACCCGGCCATTCATTCGGCGATGGAAGTTTTCCTGTATCCTTCTTTCAAAGTGATGATAAGCTACCGTATGGCGCACAGACTGTACAGGAGCAAGCATTATTTTCTTGCAAGACTTATCTCTCAGCGCGCGGCGAGAAAGACAGGGATAGAGATACATCCCGGAGCTACGATAGGGAAGGGATTCTTCATAGATCACGGGAACGGCGTCGTTATCGGAGAAACTGCTGAAATAGGAGATAACGTAACGCTTTATCAGGGCGTCACTTTAGGAGGAACCGGCAAGGAATCAGGCAAGAGACATCCTACCGTGTGCGACAACGTCATGATTTCCGCAGGGGCAAAAGTACTCGGATCATTCACTATAGGTGCGAATTCCAAAATAGGAGCCGGTTCGGTCGTACTTGAAGAAGTGCCGCCGAACTCGACCGTAGTCGGAGTTCCGGGCCATGTGGTGAACCATGACAAGGTATCGATACCGCGTGAGACTCTTGATCAGACTGACCTTCCGGATCCCGTTCAGGAAGATATCACGCTGCTCAAAAAAGAGAACACTGAACTGACAAGCCGTCTTCTGGCACTTGAGGATGAGGTGAGGCGGCTGACTTCAGCGGAACATGCCGGAAAGGAAAAGGAATAAAAGATGTTTGATGCTGTAAAAGCAAAAGACGAATGTGTGAAATGGATACGTGATTTCTTCGAGGAGAACGGCAGGGACTGCAATGCCGTTCTTGGCATATCCGGAGGCAAGGATTCATCTGTTGCTGCGGCGCTTTGCGTCAGTGCTCTCGGAAAGGACAGAGTCATCGGAGTCCTCATGCCGAACGGAGAGCAGGCAGACATAGACATGTCGCACCTTCTGTGCGAACATCTCGGAATAAAGAATTATACAGTGAACGTTAAAGCTGCGGTCGACGGGGTAGCAGATGCGGTTCCTTTCGCTCTCTCGGATCAGAGCATCATAAATCTTCCGCCGAGAATAAGAATGGCAACGGTCTACGCAGTTTCTCAGAGCATGAACGGAAGGGTGGTGAATACGTGCAATCTTTCCGAAGACTGGGTAGGGTATTCGACAAGATACGGAGATGCCGCGGGTGATTTCAGCCCTCTTTCGCATCTGACTGTTCAGGAAGTAAAAGCGATAGGAAGAGTCCTGGGCCTTCCGGATGTGCTTGTTGACAAGCCGCCTATAGACGGTCTTTGCGGAAAGACCGATGAAGATAATCTCGGATTCACCTATGAGGTTCTCGATCGCTACATACGCACGGGAGAGATAGATAATCCGGCAACGAAGGAACTCATAGACAGGAAGCACCGTGCGAATCTTTTCAAGCTGAGGCTGATGCCGAGCTTTGATCCGCATATTGAAGTAAGAGCAGAGGAATGAAAGGAATAATATGAGAGCAGGAATGGGCTATGACGTGCACCGTCTCGGAGAGGGAAGGCCTCTTGTTATCGGAGGTGTCAATATACCTTATGATCTCGGGCTGATCGGACATTCGGATGCGGATGTCCTGCTTCATGCTATAATGGATGCGCTCCTCGGAGCAGCGGCACTAGGTGATATCGGTAAGCATTTTCCGGATAATGATGACAGATACCGCGGGATTTCTTCGATGAAGCTGTTAAAGCTCGTCGGCGATATGCTGGCGGATGAGAGGTTCATCATCGAGAACATAGATGCGACTATCATTGCCGAGCGTCCGAAGATGAGACCTTATATCGATGAGATGAACGCCAACATCGCTGAGGCACTCGGAATCGAGAAGCATCAGGTGAATGTGAAGGCGACTACCGAGGAAGGCCTCGGATTCACGGGTACCGGGAAGGGAATAAGCGCGCAGGCTATCTGTCTTCTGTCGTCGGCATCAGAGCTTACCGAAACGGCGGCTGTATTTCCCGACAGACCTTGCGGCACATGCGGAGGCTGCATGATGATGCCGGAGGCGACGGATAAAGAGAACAAGAAGAAAAAGGATAAGAAAAAAGACAGAAAAAAGAAGAAATAGATCGGAGCATGTCATGAAAATATACAATTCGCTTACAAAGAAAATCGAGGAATTCGTTCCGAACGAGGAAGGTAAGGTCAAAATGTACACGTGCGGGCCTACCGTCTATCATTTTGCGCATATCGGAAATCTGCGCAGCTATCTGATGGAGGATGTGCTCGAAAAGCTGCTCAGATACTCGGGATATGATGTCAAGCGTGTCATGAACATCACTGATGTCGGGCATCTTTCATCCGATGCTGATACAGGAGAGGATAAGATGCTGAAGGGCGCAAAGCGTGAGCATAAGACTGTCATGGAGATCGCTAAGTTCTATACTGACGCGTTCTTTTCTGACTGCGAAAAACTCAACATAAAGACACCTGATGTCGTTGAGCCTGCGACAAACTGCATCCCTGAGTTCATACATATGATCGAAGTTCTGCTTGAGAAGGGATACGCATATAAAGCGGGAGAGAACGTCTATTTTGATACATCAAAGCTTGACGATTACTTCGTGTTCGGAAATCAGAACGAAGAAGAGCTGATGGTAGGCGTAAGAGATGATGTGACAGAAGATGAGAATAAGCGAAATAAAAATGATTTTGTTCTATGGTTCACGAAGTCGAAGTTCGAGGATCAGGCACTTAAATGGGACAGTCCATGGGGCACCGGTTATCCGGGATGGCATATAGAATGCTCATGCATCAGCATGAAGCATCTCGGCGAATACATGGACATTCACTGCGGCGGTGTGGATAACATTTTCCCGCACCATACTAATGAGATCGCGCAGTCCGAATCGTATATCGGGCACAAGTGGTGCAATTACTGGTTCCATGTACATCACCTTAATGATGAGACTGGAAAGATGAGCAAGTCAAAAGGTGAATTCCTGACCGTTTCTCTCCTTGAGGAGAAGGGATATGATCCGCTCGTGTACCGTCTGTTCACTCTGCAGAGCCATTACAGGAAGCCGCTCGTGTTCACTTATGAAGCACTTGACCAGGCTGCAGCCGTTTATAAGAAACTTAAGAACAGGATAAGTTCCATATCTTCTGAAGGTGATGTTGACGAGGCCGCAAAGAAAGAGTGGCATGATAAGTTTGCCGAGGTCGTCGGCAATGACGTTAACACGGCCATGGGACTTACGCTGGTATATGATGTGCTGAAGAGCGACCTTAACGGTGCGACAAAGCGGGCCATCATTGATGATTACGATTACGTGCTCGGACTTAAGCTTACGGAAGCGAAAGCCGGCACAGGTACGGACAGTGAGCATGCTGATGAGGATCCCGCAGTTGTTGCCCATGTTGAAGAAAAGATAGCTGAACGGGCCGCCGCAAAGAAGGAGAAGAACTTTGCACTCGCCGATTCAATAAGGGATGAACTTCTTTCCGAAGGAATTGTCATAAAGGACACAAGGGAAGGAGTTGTCTGGAGCAGGAAATGATAGGTGATAGGCGATGAGCGATTTCCTTGATGAGATAAAAGATGTTTTTTCGGTCAAGGGTGACGATCCCGGACAGTATTCACCGCTTTCCCTTGCGTTCATTGGGGACAGCATTTACGGGGCCGTTGTTAAAACAGCCGTTGTTCTTGAGGGAAACTGTCCTGCGAACTCGCTGGACCATAAGGCGGTTAAATACATAAAAGCGGTAAGCCAGGCAAAGGCTATAGACCATATGATCGAAAACGGGCTTCTTTGTGAAGAAGAACTGGCCATATACAGGCGCGGCAGGAATGCAAAATCGCCGACTCCTGCAAAAAATGCCCCCGTGGGTGATTACAGGAAGGCTACGGGATTTGAATCTGTCATTGGATACCTGTATCTTAAAGGGGACATGGAAAGGGTGACGGAACTGATAAAGATCGCAGCGGATATTATACAGGCAGGATAAAAGATGGGATACGAAGAATATACGATAGAAGGCCGTAACGCGGTCATAGAGGCGCTCCGGGCGCAGAAGCCGATCGACAGGCTCTTCATACTCGACGGATGCTCAGACGGGCCTGTATCGACGATAAAGCGTGAAGCAAAGAAGAATGATGTTCAGGTGAAGTTCGTAGAAAAGGAAAGACTCGATCAGATGAGCGTTACCGGGCATCACCAGGGAGTCATCGCAAAATGTGCGGCATATGAATATGCGGAAGTTGATGATATTCTGAAAAAGGCCGCCGAAAAGGGTGAAGATCCGTTCATCATACTGCTCGACGGAATCGAGGATCCTCACAATCTCGGCGCTATCATAAGAAGCGCGAATATGGCCGGAGCACATGGCGTGATAATTCCGAAGAACCGCGCGGCCGGACTTACGGCCACGGTGGCAAGAACCAGCGCCGGTGCGATAAACTATACGCCTGTGGCGAAAGTCACGAATCTCGCAAGAACGATCGATGAGCTGAAGGAAAAAGGAATATGGTTCGCATGCGCCGACATGGACGGGCAGATCATGTACGGGCAGAATCTCACAGGTCCGATAGGACTTGTGATCGGCAGCGAAGGTGACGGAGTGAGCAGGCTTGTCAGAGAAAAATGCGATTATGTGTGCGCAATACCGACACGAGGAGATATAGATTCGCTGAACGCATCGGTTGCTGCCGGTGTTCTCATGTTCGAGACCGTAAGACAGAGATTGTCCGGGAAGAAATGACACTGAAAGGTTAAGGATATGACCAATTATGAATCAATGACCGATGAGGAGCTTATCATAGCTCTTCGCGACGGCGACGGAAAGATCATTGAGCATATAATCGAAAAATACAAGGAGCTTGTCCGCAGGAAAGCCGGAAGCATGTTCATTCTAGGCGCCGATAAGGAAGACCTCATTCAGGAGGGCATGATCGGACTTTATAAGGCAGTTCGTGACTATGATGCAGGAAGAGACGCGAGCTTTTATACTTTTGCGGATCTGTGCGTCTCCCGGCAGATGTACAAAGCCGTTGAAGCCGGAAACCGCAAGAAGCATGCTCCTCTGAATTCATATATTTCGATCTACGAGGATGAGGCGGAGAACGGCTCCGGTGACGGTGCGGGAATACCTGAAATGCTGCTCGCGCAGGCCGGAATGAGTCCTGAGGACATGGTAATAGACAGAGAACAGGCTGAGAACCTCGAGATGAGGATATACGACAGCCTGAGCGATTTTGAACGGAAGGTTCTTAACTTAAGGCTCACCGGACTTGAATACACGGCGATAGCAAAAATCCTCGGCCGAGATGAGAAGTCGACGGACAACGCTCTGTCGAGGATAAAGGTGAAGGTCAGGAAGATACTCGAGAAATGAAAAAGATCAGGATTGCATTCACGGATTTCTGGGATGTTTTTGATCCGCATGACAATTTCATAATGGATGCACTTAACTCGCACTTCGATGTTGAGATATCAGATGATCCTGAGTTTGTTTTCTGCTCGATCTTCGGAAGGAAACATCTGAAGTATGACTGCGCGAAGATATTTTATACCGGTGAAAATATAGCGCCCGACTTTAATCTTGTCGACTACGGCATGGGATTCCCGGAGATAGATTTTTATGACCGGTATCTTCGGCTTCCGCATTATGTACTGTATCCCCGCGCTTGTGAACTGGCGCAAAAGAAACCTTCTATGTCCGATGAAGAACTTGTAAACCGTAAGTTCGCAAGCTTTGTGATAAGCAATGCTGTCTCAGACCCTGAGCGGCTTGAGATGATCGACAGTCTGGCAACCTACAAGCCTCTGGCGTCAGGCGGGAGATACCGCAACAACGTCGGCGGACCTGTTGCCGATAAGATCGAATTCTCGAAAGGATACAAGTTCTCGATCGCATTTGAGAACAGTTCTTCAAGAGGATATACGACCGAAAAGATTATGGAGAGCTTTGCTGCGCAGACGGTTCCGATCTACTGGGGTAACCCCGATATCGCAAAAGAATTCAATCCGGACAGTTTCATAAACTGCCATGATTTTCCGGATTTTGACAGCGTGATCGAGCACATAAGAAAAGTCGACAGTGACGATGAGCTCTATCTGAAGATGGCAAAAGCACCGATACTGCGGAATGATTCATCCGCCGCAAAATGCCTTGCTCCCGGCTATATCTCGGATTTCCTTCAGAGGATATGCTTTCAGGATCCGAAAGACGCTATAAGGCGCAACAGGATCTATCAGGGCATGTATTATGAGGATGAGGCTAAATTCCACGAGAGGATCGACAGAGTGCTCTATCTTCCCCGGCGCATTGCAAGAGGTCTTCGCAACAGAATGAAAAAGTGAAGGCCTGTCAGGATTGACTTTTTGGCATGCACTATGATAGAATTCTTTTCAGTCCGCTGACGTGGCACAGTAGGTAGCGCACCGCATTGGTAGTGCGGAGGTCTCGGGTCCGATTCCCGACGTCAGCATATGTTATAAGGAGGGGCCCACGAAGTGGGAAGATTCCTTATAACACCGCGAGGCGCATCCTGCGAAGCAGGATTTGAATCGTCGAGCGTCCTTAAGAGGTAGTCCGCGAGGCGCATCCTGCGAAGCGGGATTTGAATCGCCGAGCGTCCTTAAGAGGTAGTCCGCGAGGCGCATCCTGCGAAGCAGGATTCTCATCGCCGAGCGACCTTAAGTAATATTACACCGCGAGCCCTTTAGTATTTCTTTTGTTACACGGAGGAACCCACGTTCAGTGGGTTTTTTTATGCGAAGATTCATAGGTTCAAAACAATTCTATAAAGAGCTGTTTACGATAGCACTCCCGATCATGGCCCAGAACGGCATATCGAACATAGTCAATATGCTCGACAACCTGATGGTCGGAAGGATCGGCACGGAGCAGCTGTCGGGGGTCTCGATCGCAAACGACCTCATGTTCGTGTACCAGCTGTGCCTGTTCGGAGCGATAAGCGGAGCGGGGATTTTCACTGCGCAGTATTATGGACAGAGGAACAATGAGGGCGTCAGAGATACGTTCCGGATCAAGATAGTGATCTGCGGATTCATCATGCTCACCGGGCTTATGATTTTCGGTCTTATGGATAAGACTCTCATATCGTATTACCTTCATGAGGGTTCGGAATCCGGAGATCTTGCGGCAACGCTCGGATACGGACATATCTACATGATGTTCATGCTCGCGGGACTTCTTCCGCAGGCGGCCGAGTTCGTGTATTCCTCCACCCTGCGTGAGACCGGTGAGACCGTTGTCCCGATGAGGGCAAGCTTTGTTGCGGTATTTCTCAATCTTGTACTCAACTATGTCCTGATTTACGGAAAGTTCGGATTCCCTGTGCTCGGTGTTGCCGGTGCGGCTATCGCGACTTCGATATCAAGATTCGTTCAGGCGGCCATAGTTATAATGTGGACGCACAGGCACAATGACATCAAGACTTACATCAAAGGAGCTTATGAGACGTTCCGCGTTTCCGGAAACCTCGTAAAGAAGGTATGCGTTACCGGACTTCCGCTCGTTTTGAACGAGAGTCTATGGTCCATAGGAATAGTGCTCCAGAAGCAGAGCTATTCAACGCGCGGGCTTGCAGTCGTTGCGGGACTCAACATCAATTCCACCTTCTTCAATGTTTTCGCTATATGCTTCATCGCATTCGGAGATGCGGTAGCGATAATGGTCGGACAGCTTCTCGGAGCCGGAAAGATGAAAGAGGCAAAGGAGACCGGACTGAAGATCAATGTGTTCGTAACGTGCAGCTGCATTGTTACGGGGGCGATATTGTTCGGCGTAGCACATCTCCTGCCGGGATTTTATAACACGACCGAAGAGGTCAGACTGCTCGCGAGGGATTTCCTGCGCGTGACCGCAGTTCTTCTGCCTCTGTTCGGACTGTGCCATAGCCTGTATTTCACTATAAGGGCGGGCGGGAAGACTTTCATCACATTCCTGTTCGACAGCGGTTTTCTTATTGTCATAGGTGTTCCGCTTGCGTTCGTGCTTGCCAGATACACATCCCTCGGAATCGTGACGATATATGCCATATGCGAGGGTACGGCACTCATTAAGGTCATCATAGGTTTTGCCATTTCCGCAAGCGGGGTTTGGATGCAGAATATCGTTGAAGGGACATGAGTTGCCCCATCAGCTTGTCTGTGGTAATATTTTCGTAATTGAATACAGAAAAGGTAAACGGTTCTTTTCAGACGTCAGCAGCTGAAAAGATTAAAAGGGAAACAGGTTGAAGGCCTGTGCGAACTCGTCACTGTATGCAGGTAGCATGCCGTTACGGACTTATGTCTGAAACGTCACTGGGAAAATCCGGGAAGGCAAACGTCATGCGATGATCTGCGAGCCAGGAGACCTGCCGCTTATCGATACAGGACATGTCCGGGCTACGAGTAATTAGCCTACGTATCGTATGAGATAGGGGAAACCCTGTCTGTTATGCGTTGCTTAAAACTCATCCGGTCACTGGATGAGTTTTTTATATTATCTGAAAGAGAGGAAAAATACATGAAGAAAAAAATTGCTGTTCTGATCGCCGCAGCCGTGTCGGCATCAATGTTTGCAGGGTGTGCCAATGTAGCGGTAAATTATGCTGCAGATAATGAGCCAGAAGCAGCTCCGGCAAAAACTGATGAGAGCACCGATGATGATCAGGCAAAGGCTGATGAAGTTGCAGCGCTCATCGATGCGATCTACGTTCAGGAAAGAACCGATGAGACGGACAGTCAGTGTGAGGCTGCAAAGAAGGCATGGGATGCGCTTACAGACGAGCAGAAGGAACTTGTTGAAGGCGATTATGCCGATCCCGACTATTTCGGAAGGGATACAGGAGATGCCTCAAAGGATGATCCGTTAAATGCAGATGATATCGGAGACAATGAAATACTGACCGTAAGCTTCGGAACGTCTTTCAACGATTCGAGAGCCGAAGATATCGGAAGCATAGAAAAAGCCATACAGGCCGCTGCTCCTGACTGGTCGGTCAGAAGAGCGTTCACTGCACAGACAATCATAAATCACGTTCAGGCAAGGGACGGCGAGAAGATAGACAACATGCAGCAGGCGCTCGACCGTGCGGTTGCGAACAACGTAAAGAATCTTATCATTCAGCCTACGCACCTCATGCACGGGGCGGAATATGATGAGCTGAGGGAAGCGGCAGACGGTTATGCTGATAAGTTCGAAAGCATAATTATAGCTGAGCCGCTTCTCGGAGAAGTAGGTGAAGATGCGACTGTCATCAACGAGGATAAGAAAGCGGTTGCCGAAGCGACAGTTGCTGAGGCGGTAAAGACTGCCGGGTACGGCTCGCTTGAAGATGCCGATAAGGATTCAACTGCATTCGTGTTCATGGGGCACGGAACCGCCCACGTTGCAAAGATAAGCTACAGCCAGATGGCAACCCAGATGAAAGAACTCGGATACGGCAACGTATTCATCGGAACCGTCGAAGGGGAACCTGAAGAAACGGCATGCGAGAACGTCATTGAAGATGTCAGGGCAGCAGGATATAAGAAAGTCATTCTGCGTCCGTTCATGGTTGTTGCCGGAGACCATGCAAACAACGATATGGCAGGGGATGATGATGACAGCTGGAAGAGCATGTTTGCAGCATCAGGTGCATTTGATTCAATAGACTGCCAGATCGCCGGACTCGGAAGGATCAAGGAAGTTCAGGACCTCTACGTTGCTCACACGAAGGCGGCCATAGAGGGAGGTTCTTTCGCATCTGACGAAGCTTCTGAAGCGGCAGAGCTTGAAGACGGAACTTATGAGGCAAAGTTTTCGACCGACAGCTCGATGTTCCGTGTTAATGAAGCAAAAGACGGAAAGGGCGAGCTTACCGTAAAAGACGGAAAGATGTCCATCCATATAAGCCTTGCATCAAAGAACATAGTAAATCTCTTCCCGGGAACTGCGGAAGATGCCGAAAAAGACGGTGCCGCGCTTCTTGAGCCGACAACGGACACTGTTGAATACTCTGACGGAACTACGGAGGAAGTGTACGGGTTCGATGTGCCTGTTCCCGCCCTCGATGAAGAGTTCGACCTCGCTCTTATAGGAACGAAGGGTAAGTGGTATGACCATAAAGTCAAGGTATGCTTATAAGCGTAAAAAGCTTGCATATATCATTGCCATATTATGCATGATCTCAGTAACCTCTTGCAAAATGCAAGGGGTTACTTCTGATCTTGAAGAAAAGAATCCCGCGCCCCGAATGGTTAACATAACATTGGAAGGCGGAAGCGGCAGGGCACATATCCTCTCGCCTGTTGAGATCATAGAAAAGGACGGAAAATCATACGCAAAGCTCATCTGGAGCAGCGAGAATTACGACTATGTCATAGCAGACGGGATAAAATATGAGAACGAGAATCCCGGCGGAAAATCAACATTTACAGTGCCGGTCGCAAGCTTTGATGAACCGTTCGAGTTTGTCGGCGACACTGTTGCTATGAGCACTCCTCACGAGATCAGCTACACTCTGATCTGGAAAGCAGACGGCGGGGATGAAAATGAGATTAACGATGAACCCGGAGGGGGTCAGTTCGGGATCCGTCCGGAAAAGACGGAAGATATCATCATAAACGGCTGTAAGCCGACAGGAAAGCTGGAGCTTTCGGAAGCCGAGGGATTCGATGTAAAAGAGTACGGTCCGTACAGGCTTATCAGCATATACGGAACCGGTGATTATCTGCTCGTTCCGGAAGGCGAGAATGTGCCGGATGATATTCCGGTGGAAGTGACTCCGCTTATTGAGCCTCTCAAAAGGACTTATCTCGCATCGACATCCGTTATGGATTTTGTGCGGCAGATCGGCGCGCTCGATGACATAAGGCTTTCAGGACTCGAAGAAAAGGACTGGCATATTGATGAGGCCAGGCAGTACATGAGTGACGGCAGGATCGTCTATGCCGGGAAGTACCGGGCTCCTGACTATGAGCTGATACTTTCTGAAGGATGCGACCTTGCCATAGAGAACACGATGATATTTCACGATCCGGAAGTGAAGGAGAAACTGGAGGAGCTGGGGATTCCGGTACTGGTTGAGACATCGAGCTATGAAAAGACGCCGCTCGGCCGGCTTGAATGGATAAAACTGTACGGGGTGCTTTTCGGAAAGGAAGAAGAGGCGGTGGATTTTTACCGGAAGGAATCCGAAAAAATCTCCGGGATCGTAAAGGATGAAGAGCCGAAGAAGACTGCAGCTTTTTTTTACGTATCCGCGACGGGCATGATAAACGTGAGAATACCGGGCGACTACATCACGAGCATGATAGAAGCGGCTGGAGGGAAATACATTCCGGAAGATGCACGGAAAAAATCGGGCATGGGAACGATGAGCATGCAGATGGAGGACTTCTATGCGCAGGCCCGCTCAGCCGACATTCTCATATACAACAGCACGATAGACGGGGAGATAGGATCAGTTTCTGATCTGATAGAAAAGAACTCTCTTTTTGCCGACTTCAAGGCGGTCAGGGAGCATAATGTGTACTGCCTTACGAGTGATTTTTTCCAGAAGAGTACAGGCATGTCTGGGTTTGTGAGCGACATGCATGAAATAATAGAGGGGAATGACGGGCAGACTGTTTTCATCAGAAAACTGGCCGAATAATGGATTTTATGGGATTTTCAGCATGAAGAGGAAAGTTTCATGAACAGGAGATATATCTCATTTGCTGCGATAACGGTGCTTCTTATTGCCGCATTTTATATGAGCATGATAACCGGAACGGTGAAGATGACGCCGGCGGAGGTTTTTGCCGCGCTGTCAGGGAAAGGCGCGGGAACGATGGAAAATGGCGTAATACTTTCCATCCGTCTTCCGAGAACGGTTTCCGCGATAATACTCGGGGGCGCGCTCGCGCTTTCCGGATATATGCTGCAGACATTTTTCAATAACCCGATAGTCGGTCCGTTCGTGCTCGGGATATCTTCGGGCGCAAAGCTTACTGTGGCGCTCGCGCTGATCTCCTTCATGGCCAGAGGGTATACGCCGGGTTCGCTGTTTCTTGTGGGTGCGGCTTTTGCCGGTGCACTTTTTGCGATGTTTTTCGTGCTTCTTATCTCTGTGAAAGTCAGGAGCATGGGGATTCTTGTCGTATGCGGGATAATGGTCGGATACATCTGTTCAGCTGCGACCGACATCATCATTACATTTGCCGATGACGCCGATATCGCAAATCTTCATAACTGGTCCATGGGGAGCCTTTCGGGAATGAACGGCAAGGATGTAGCGATAATGTCCGTTATCGTCGGAATATGCCTTATTGCCTCGGTTTTTCTGGCAAAACCGATAGGCGCTTACCGCCTCGGAGAAGCATATGCAGCGTCCGGAGGGGTTAACATAACTTTGCTCAGAGTGTTGCTCATATTCATTTCGAGCTTGCTCGCTGCTACTGTTTCGGCCTTTGCAGGCCCGATTTCATTTGTCGGGATAGCTGTGCCGCATCTTCTTTCAGGAATGACAGGGACGGCTTCACCGAAAATCATGATACCGGGCAGCTTTATGCTAGGAGCCCTCGTCACTCTTTCATGCGACTGTATAGCAAGGACGGTATTCGCACCTGCAGAGGTTTCGATAAGCTCTGTGACCGCGGTGCTTCTCGTGCCGGTCGTAATAGCCGTAATGATCAACAGAAGAAAGGAATGCCGGTAAATTGAGCGCACAGGATAAAGACAACAGAATATGCGGTGCGCCTCTTGAGACTCAGAGCCTTTCGGTCGGATATGACTCTGATGTTATAGCCGACATCACTCTTTCGGTCATGCCGGGGAAGATCGTGACTCTCATAGGTCCGAACGGGAGCGGGAAATCCACGATCCTAAAGACGGTAACGGGTGAGCTGAAAAAGCGGGGCGGATTGATCCTTATAGAGGGAAGCGACAGATCAAAGCTTAACCGTAAGTCGGTCGCAAAAAAACTTTCGATGGTGATGACGAAGACACCCCGCCCTGAACTCATGACGTGCAGGGAAGTTATCGAAAGCGGGAGATATCCGTACACGGGACTTTTAGGAAAACTTTCGGAAGAAGATAAAAAGGCTGTTGAAGAAGCGATAGAAGTTACACAGACACTGGACATAGCTGATAAGAATTTTACTGACATCAGCGACGGACAGAGACAGCGCGTAATGCTCGCAAGATCAATATGCCAGCAGCCGGATGTCCTTGTTCTTGATGAGCCTGTATCATATCTCGATATCAGGTACAGGGCTGACATTCTCGGAAGGATAAAAGAACTGACGAAGAGCAGGAAGCTCGCCGTTCTCATGTCGCTTCATGAGCCGGATGCCGCCATGATGCTGTCGGATACGGTCGTCGCGATCGGAGACGGAAAAGTTAAGCGTATCGGAACCGTAAACGAGGTTTTTGAAGAAGAGTTCATAAGAGGGCTGTACGGACTTGATGACAGAAGCGTGAAGATGCTCTCTTTTCTGCCGTGGTTTCCCGGCAGGAAAGCGGCTTCTCAGCAGTTTTCCAAGGGTGTGATCATGGTCATGGGAACGATGTCGAATGTCGGCAAGAGTGTGATCACGGCGGGCCTTTGCAGAGTGTTTTCGCAGGACGGATATTCGGTCGCCCCGTTCAAGTCGCAGAACATGGCGAACAATTCATATGTCACTTCAGACGGGCTCGAGATGGGAAGGGCGCAGGTCCTTCAGGCCATCGCCGCCGGGACCGAACCGGATGTTTCGATGAATCCCATTCTTCTGAAACCTACGGACGACCGCGGCTCCCAGGTAGTGGTCAATGGTGTTCCCATCGGAACGATGAAGGCATCCGAGTACTTTACTTATAAGAAAAACCTCATGCCGGTGATCATGGAAGCATACGAGAAACTGAGAAAAAAGTATGACATCATCGTCATCGAAGGCGCAGGCTCACCTGCGGAGATAAATCTTAAGGAAAATGATATCGTGAACATGGGAGTGGCTTCAGCGGTAAATGCTCCGGTGCTTCTTGTGGGTGACATAGACAGAGGCGGAGTGTTCGCACAGCTGCTCGGCACTCTCGATCTTCTAGAAGATGATGAAAGACTAAGAGTCAGAGGGCTTATCATCAATATGTTCAGGGGCGATCCGGCGCTTCTTGAGGACGGGCTGAGGATGCTCGAGGAACGTGCAGGATGCCAGGTGATGGGCATAGTTCCTTATGCCGGCATCCATCTTGATGACGAGGATTCCATTTCGGAACGGTTTTCGGATAAGGGGAGAAAATCATTCGACATAGCAGTGATACGGCTTCCTCATATAGCTAATTATACGGATTTTGGAGTGTTCGACCAGGCAGAGGATGTGTCCGTCAGATATGTAAGCACAGAATCCGCTATAGGAGATGCTGATATTGTCGTTCTGCCAGGTACGAAGAACACTATGTCGGACATGAAATGGATGGACGAAAACGGAATGTCAGATGAGATCAGGAGACTGGCAGCAAACGGAACCGTGATCATCGGCATATGCGGAGGATATCAGATGCTGGGCCTGTCCATTTCAGATCCCGAAGGAGCCGAGGGCGGCGGAAGCATAGAAGGACTCGGACTGCTTCCTGTTGAAACAGTGATAAGCCACGATAAGGTAAGACACATATACGAAGGTACGATACAATCCGCCGGCGGAGTGCTGTCGCCGCTTAACGGTATGAAGGTGAGTGGCTATGAGATACACATGGGACGTACCGGATGCACTAAGGAGCTTTCCGTATTCACAGAGAATACCGGATACTGCAGAGGAAATGTTTACGGCACATATGTCCACGGACTTTTCGATGCCGAAGGAGTTGCCCCTGCCATTGTAAGCGCCGTAGCGAAAGAGCGCGGGAAGAACATTGATGTATCGGGATTTTCCGGTAAGGAGGATTACTTGGAAAAGCAGCTGGATATTCTTGCCGGTATCGTGAGGAAAAGTCTTGATATGAATAAGATATATGCCATGATGAGATTATCAGAAGCCGAAGAAAATGAATAAGAGCGAGCTTTTTGAAATCAGAATAGATGCGCCGTCAGAGGATGCATACGCAAGGGCCAAGAAGAAATTCGACGCTCTTGCGAAACCGCTTGACGGATTCGGCGATTTCGAGGACATGATATGCCGGATAGCCGCGATGCAGAAAACGGATACTCCTGATATTTCGAAAAAAGGACTAGTCATTATGATCGCGGATAACGGTGTTGCCTGCCATGGGGTGTCCCAGACGGACCCTTCGGTGACCGCATCAGTGGCAAAGCTTCTCGGAAAGGGGAAAAGCACTGCAGGGATAATGACAGAAGGTTATCCTCTGACTGTAATTCCCGTTGATGTCGGCATTGATTCCGATGAGAAAATCCCCGGCATCATCTGCAAAAAGGCGGCAAAGGGAACAGGCAATATAGCCGAAGGGCCTGCAATGACGCCAGAGCAGTGCCTTCTGGCCATAGAGGCCGGTATGGAGACCGCAAAGGACTGCCGCGATAAAGGGATCAGTATGATCGCCACCGGCGAGATGGGAATAGGAAACACGACAACCGCTACGGCTCTGCTGTGTGCGCTCACCGGAAAGAAACCGGCAGAAGTCACAGGAAGAGGGGCGGGTCTATCTGATGAAGGACTTTCGAAAAAGATAAAGGTCATTGAAGATGCTCTGGCGCTTCATAGGCTCGGAAAGAGGGCCCCTGACAGGGAATACGCATTCTCGGCGCTGTGCTCGGTCGGCGGGCTTGACATAGCGGCGCTTACAGGTTTATTCATTGCGTGTGCTCAATGTCATATTCCCTGCGTGATAGACGGGCTCATCAGCGCTGCCGCAGCTTATGCAGCTCAGCTGACGGTAAGCGGATGCAGGGACTACATGATCGCATCACATAACGGCAGGGAAAGAGGATGCAGAATACTTCTAGAACATCTCGGATTAAAGAGCGTGATAGATGCTGATATGGCGCTCGGGGAAGGAACCGGAGCGGTGATGCTCTTCCCGCTTCTCGATATGATCATGTCCGTCTTTAACAGCGGAACGCGTTTTACGGATGCCGGGATCGGACAGTATGAAAGGTTTGACGGATGCTGACGCTGATAACCGGGAAGTCCGGAAGCGGTAAATCCCTTCTTGCGGAGGATCTTGCCGTAAAGACCGGATGTGAGAAGAAATACTATATCGCTACGATGAAGCCTGCAGATAATGACGCGATCGAACGTATAAGGAAGCATCGCATGCAGCGCGAAGGGAAGGGCTTTGTCACTTATGAGATCGAAACCGGCATAGATCAGGTTGAAGTTGATATGCCCGAGGAAAGTGCGGTATTGCTTGAATGCATTCCTAACCTTGTAGGAAATGAGATGCATGACAGTCCAGTCATGTCAGAGCTATGCCACAGAGACCGCAAAGGTGAGGAAGAGTTTGCAGAAATGCTGGCCCGCCAGGTCGTATCTCTTTCGAATAAAGTAAAGCATCTGCTGGCTGTAACAAGCAGTTATGCAAAAGATGAAAATGATGATGAGGATACAGCGATGTATAAAAGGCTGCTCGATGCAGTAAACGCAAAGCTTGAAGCAGCTGCGGACGAGCTGATAAATAAAGAATGATGAAGGTATTACGGTGGATAGCGGCATCATTTTCGATGTATTCGAAAATCCCGGTGCCTGTAAAACTGAATGATGATGACATTGCTCATGCGATAATGTTCCTTCCGCTTGTCGGGGCTTTTACAGGTGCGTGCGTATATGCTGTCCGGTATGTTCTCTCGCTGCTTTTGGCACCGCTTCTCGTGAGGGCCGTATCACCTGTTATCGTTGTACTGTCTGTTACGGGGGGATTCCATGTTGACGGTTACATGGATACCGAAGATGCGCTGAAGTCGTATCAGAACCAAGAAAGAAAACTTGAGATCATGAAGGATCCTCATGTCGGATCTTTTGCGATCATAGGACTTGCCGTAACAGGCCTTCTTATGATGTGCGCTTTTGCAGTCATAGCAGATGGGGCATTGCCTGTGATGATCTGTGCCTGCGGGGTTTTTGCAGTATCAAGATCGCTTGCGGCGCTTACTTCCCTTTTACTGAAGAAGGCGCGTCCTGACGGAATGCTTGCCATGGAAACAGAGAAAAAGAGCTCGGTGTTCACGGTTGTGGTAGTGGTTCAGCTTATCGGTTCACTTGCTGTCATGGCATCTGCACATATGGCGGTTACATTCATCATCGCGGCAGTTTTCGCAGTATTTACGTGGATATACGCAAAAAAAACAGACCGTGAATTCGGCGGAGTGACAGGCGATACTGCAGGGTATTTCATCACCGCGGGCGAGACCGCCGCACTTTCTGTCCTCGCGCTGGCGCTTCTCATAGGGCAGACAGCAGGATGGTTTCAGTGAGGTTATGCTGTAACCTGACTGGTTCATTATATCCGATGCTTTATGACATGGAGACAATATGAAGATCACTTTGCTGAGGCATGCTCTGACCGGCGGGAATTCTAAAAAAAAATACATAGGATGCAGAACAGATGATGCGCTGTCAGCCGAGGGACGGACTGCGGCTTACCGAGCGGCAGGCTCTTCTGTATTTTCACAAAACGCCGTTATCTTCTCCGGGCCTTTGTTAAGATGCCGACAGACCGCTGAAATCCTTTTTCCTGGCAGGGAAATAACATTAATAGATGAGCTTACGGAAACGGATTTCGGCATCTTTGAGGGCAGGACGTATGAGGAACTGAAAAATGATAAGGTCTATCGTCTCTGGGTGGAGAGCGCGGGAAAAAAGGCGCCGCCCGGCGGCGAAGGGGCAGATGATTTTTTAAAAAGAAGCATGAAGGGATTTCTCCGCGCGGCCGAGCTTTCGGAATCTGCAGGCGAAGCTTATATAGTCTGCTGCGGCGGGAATATCATGGCAATAATGAAAGGGCTCACGGGCTTGGGACTTTACGATCATCAGGCCGGATGCCTTGAAGGGTATGTGATAAGTTTTGAGCGGCATGGCGCAGCAATATCTGATGTATCATATGAGCGCATTGGCTATCGGGATCGCACTTGACCTTGCGATCGGGGATCCGCACAATCTGCCGCATCCGATCCGCGCGATCGGACGGCTTATTTCGGCATTGGAAAGAAGGCTCTATGATGACGGAGAAAGAGGCAATATCACAAACGGCGCTATTCTCTGGACAGTGACAGCAGGAGTTTGTCTGGCGGTGACTGCAGGGATCACGGCTGGATGTTATATGCTGTCACCTTATGCCGGAGCAGCAGCTGAAGTTATTCTGACGTTCTATATCATGGCCGCGGGAAGCTTGAGATCTGAGTGCATGAAAGTATATGACAAGCTTTCGTCGAATAATGCGGAAGGCGCGAGAAAGAGCCTCTCAATGATAGTCGGAAGGGATACGGAAAATCTTGATGAAGCCGGAATGATAAGGGCAGCCGTTGAGACTGCCGCAGAGAACACCTCGGACGGTGTGATCGCACCGCTGGTTTTTACCGCACTTTTCGGCCCGGCCGGAGGGATGCTGTATAAAGCGATAAACACGATGGACTCGATGATCGGATACAATAATGAACATTATAGGTATTTCGGCAGGACGGCCGCAAAGGCGGATGATATAGCAAACTTCATACCGTCGAGGATGAGCGCGCTCTTCATGATAACGGCATCTTTCATTCTCAGTCTGTTCTCGGACAGATTCAGCGGAACTGATGCGGTGCGGATTTGGAAAAGAGACCGCCGCAATCATAAAAGCCCTAACAGCGCGCAGACTGAAAGCGTCTGTGCAGGAGCTCTCGGAGTGCGGCTCGGCGGATTGTCATATTATGGCGGGATGCCTTCTGAAAAACCATACATAGGGGATGATACAAGGCCGATCGAGAATGAGGACATAAGAAGGTCGCTCGCCTTAATGAACACGGCGGAGATCATAGCGGCACTTGTCATTTTCGCCATGCTGTTCATTGTAAAGGAGATACTGCGATGACGCAGGCCATGATGCCAGTTCACGGCGGAGATATTTATTCGGAAAAGGTTGAACTTGATTTTTCCGTGAACCTTAATCCGGCCGGAATGGATGCTGAAGCAGCTGCTCTGATAGAAGATGCGTTTTCTGAAAGTTATGAGCAAGCGCGCTGCTATCCGGACATAATTCAGAGAGATGTGAGGCCTGCTCTGGCTTCTCTGTCAAAGGTGGGAGCTGAGAATGTTTATGCAGGTTCTGGAGCTTCTGAACTTATCATGGGAATATGCCATATGATCCGGCCCCAGAAAGCGCTTATCATCGAGCCTTCTTTTCAAGGTTATGCATTTGCGCTTTCATCGGTCGGCACCTGCAGAACGGACAGGATTTTCCTTTCGGAGGAGAAAGGATTCGAGCTGACAGAAGAGACCGTTTCGATCGATGAGGAAACGGATATTGTTTTCATACAGGATCCATGGAACCCGACGGGAAGAAACACTGATGAAGATATTATCATCAGTCTTATTGACAGGGCAGAACAATGCGGTGCTGCCGTAGTCCTTGATGAGAGCTTTTTCGGCATTTCCGAAAAGAGCCTGATCGTGCCGGAGCGCGCCGGAGAGTTTATCAGCCGATGCAGCAGGCTTTTCATAATCAGATCGTTCACGAAAAGCTTCGCGCTTCCCGGTATCAGGATGGGATATGCGATATCATCCCCCGAAAACATAACGGAACTTATGCGGCATCTTCCCGAATGGAACCTGTCGTGCACTTCATCATCAGTGATGAAAGCCTGCGCGAAAATCGCGGCAGAGTCAGATTTTCTATCTGCTTCCGTAAGATATATAAGAGAAGAGAGAGTGTTCCTTATGGACGGTCTCCGGCGTCTAGGTATGAAAGTGTTTGAAAGCGATACGGTATTCCTTCTTTTCAGGTATGACGGGAATAAGGATCTTTACAGAGAGCTTCTTGAAAAAAAGATACTGATCAGGGACTGCGAAATGATCCCGGGACTGCAAAAAGGATTTTACAGGATAGCAGTAAGGCGCCGTAAGGACAACGAGAAATTGCTTGCGGCAATGGATGAGGTTATCAATGGAAATTGAATACATAAGACCTGAGGAAATAGAAAAGAGAAGTTTCGAGATAATTTCACATGAGCTTGAGCTGAGAGGCTATGATCCCTTCAGGGGGATTTCTGAAAAGCAGCTGAACGTGATCAAAAGATGCATACATACAACGGCTGATTTTGACTACGCAGATACGCTCTTCTTTTCGGAGGGTGCTGCAGAAAAGTTTGAAGAGCTCATAAGAGCCGGTGCATCCATTGTCACGGATACGAACATGGCATCGGCAGGTATCAGCAGAAAAGCGCTTGAAAAACGAGGCAATAAAATCTTCTGCTTCATGGCCGATGAGGATGTTGCGAAATCTGCAAAGGAGCGGGGCATAACAAGAGCGAGCGTTGCGATGGAACGTGCCATGAAACTTGACGGACCAGTGATCTTTGCAATAGGAAATGCACCGACGGCACTCGTTACCCTGAGGGACCATTTTGATCCGGGAGATTACCGTCCGGATTTTGTGATAGGAGTTCCGGTCGGATTCGTGAATGTAGAGGCCGCGAAGGAACTCATCATCTGTAGCGGCATCCCCTGTATAGTGAACAGAGGAAGGAAGGGCGGAAGCACGGTTGCCGCTGCGATTGTCAATGCGCTGCTTTACGGAATGGACGGGAATGGAAGATAAAGGGCTGAAAAACGGATTTACGACGGGAAGCTGCGCCGCGGCCGCATCTAAGGCGGCAGCTCTCATGCTCTATGGCGGCAAGCCGGTGGAGCATGTAAGCATAACTACGCCTGCGGGTGTGATGTATCAGACGGAGATCGAGGATATAGCGGCAGAGCCTGGCAGAAGATATGTCAGCTGCGCTGTCAGGAAATATTCCGGGGATGATCCGGATGTTACGAACAACATGCTGGTATATGCATCTGTCAGTGCATCTCCTGACGGAAGAGGGCGTGTTATCATCACCGGGGGAAAAGGGATAGGAAAAGTCACCCGTCCGGGCCTCGACCAGGATGTCGGAGAATATGCGATAAATTCGATGCCGCGGAAGATGATAGAACAGGAAATAAGACAGGTCTTAGAAGACTTTGAAGCAACGGATTCAGTGACCGTTGAGATATCTGCTCCGGGCGGAGAGGAGATCGCGGCGAAAACTTTCAACCCGAGACTCGGGATAGAAGGCGGGATTTCGATCATCGGAACGACCGGCATTGTTGAGCCGATGAGCACGAAGGCGATAATAGGAACGATCGAGACGGAACTGAGGCAGAAACGTGCGATGGGAGCTCATACGGCTATCGTATCTCCCGGCAATTACGGACGGGAGTTCATGAAGAATGAGTACGGGTACGATCTGGACAGGGCAGTGAAGATATCCAACTTCATCGGTGAGAGCATAGATATTGCAAAAAGCCTCGGATTCGAGAACTATCTGCTCGTCGGCCATATAGGCAAGCTCATAAAAGTCGCGGGCGGAATAATGAACACCCATTCGCATATTGCAGACTGCCGCATGGAACTTATCGCGGCATCTGCGATCCGTGCAGGCGCATCATCCGACGTATTGCGCCGCATTCTTGACTGTGTTTCGGCAGAGGAAGCATACGGTATTATCATTGAGGCCGGAATAGAAAAGAAGTGGTCGGAAGGTATTGCCGAGCGCATCAGTCATTACATCAGCATGCGTGCTCTGCCGATGCATACCGGATGCATAGTCTATTCAAATAAATACGGTCTTATAGCAAAGACAGAAAACGCAGATGAAATGATGGAGGGATTATGATCTATTTTGTCGGAGCAGGCCCCGGAGCAGCTGATCTTATAACCGTCCGCGGCATGAGGCTCATTGAAGATGCAGATGTGATAATATATGCCGGAAGCCTCATAAATCCTGAGATTCTTAAATATGCAAAAAAGAACCCCGAGCTTTTTGACAGCGCATACATGACGCTTGAAGAGGTCATGGATGTGATGCTTCGTGCAGATAAGGAAGGGAAGAATGTCGTACGGCTCCACTCCGGAGAACTGAGCATATACGGCGCGGTAAGGGAGCAGATGGATGCGCTTGATGAGAATGGCAGGGAATACAGTTCCTGTCCGGGTGTCAGCGCATGCTTCGGGGCCGCGGCAGACCTAAATATGGAATTCACTCTTCCTGAAGTAACTCAGACGCTCATCATAACAAGGATGGAAGGAAGGACTCCGGTTCCCGGAAAAGAAAGTATTGAAAGGCTTGCAGAGCACGGTGCATCAATGGCGATATATTTAAGCACAGGAATGCTGAAGGAGCTTTCCCATCGCCTCATGGCAGGATATGATGCCGCGTCCCCTGCGGCTATCGTCTATAAGGCAACGTTTCCGGAAGAAAAGAAGATAATCTGCACTGTAGGAACGCTTGCTGAGGAAGCAGGCAGAGCCGGCATCACAAAAACTGCGGTTGTTCTCGTCGGCGATGCTGTGACTCATTCCGACTATGCCAGATCGAAGCTTTACGATCCTGATTTTAAAACGGAGTACAGGAATTGAAGAAGACAGCGATATGTTTTACCGAAAACGGAAAGAATACGATCAGAAGACTGAATGCTACCGCGCAGCGGACAGGAATCGAGCCGGCAAAGGCTTTCATATGTTCAGAGAACGTACCTGCTGATGAAGGATTTTCTAAGCTTTGCTTACCTCTAGATGAGTTCGTAAAGGAATGCTTCGAGCGATCTGAAGCGCTCATTTTTGTCGGAGCAGCAGGCATTGCTGTCCGTGCGATAAGCGGATGCGTAAAGGATAAACTAACTGACAGTCCTGTGATCGTTATTGATGATGGCGGTACTTTCGTTATCCCGATCCTTTCAGGACATGCCGGAGGTGCCGATAAGCTTGCTGTTATGATCGCCTCAGTTCTTGATGCGGTTCCTGTTGTCACGACATCCTCGGACGTTAACGGAGCGTTCTCTGCAGATGTATTCGCGTGCGAAAATCGTCTTTCGATAAGAAACCGCGACGGCATAAAGAAGGTATCCGCAAAAGCGATAGAAGGGAAGAACATAACAATTTCGATAAAAGACTATCCGCCCCAAAATCCTGTGGACATCATAATCGCTGATGATACGGACAGGGAATATTCACTGCTTCTTGCCCCGAAGGAATATGTCATAGGGCTTGGGATGAGGAAAGACAAAGAAGCGGATAGCGTTGAGTCCTATATACTTTCAGTACTTGAAGAATGTGGAATCGATACGGACGATATATATGCGGCCGCAACGATAGACGTTAAGGAAGATGAGCCGGCGCTTCAGGCATTTGCGCAGAAATACCGTATTCCGGTAATATCGTTCGAGGCTTCGGTATTAGAACGCGCACGCGGCGACTTCAGTTCATCTCATTTTGTGAAGGAGACAGTCGGAGTCGATAATGTATGCGAACGGGCGGCGGTTCTTGCGGCAGGGCCGAAGGCGGAGCTTGTCATGAAGAAGCGCAAAGGAGAAGGGATTACGGTGGCAATCGCCAGGCGGAGTATACATTGAGTATTTGAATCATCGGCCGCGTTACCATTCGCCACAAAGGCGCTTTCGCTCAGTTTCCGCGCGTTACGTTACTAGCTTCGAAAAGACCTCAGCAAGTAACGACGCGCTCCAATGCTTTGTGGCGAACGGTAACACGTCCTTTGCTGCCGTATAAGTGATAAGGAGTGAAATATGAGCAGAATATATGTTGTAGGTATCGGTCCCGGCGATGAATCGATGATGACGCATCAGGCAATGGATGCGCTTCGCGAAAGCGATGTCATCATAGGTTACAGGTCATACACTGATTTGGTCAAAGAGCGGTTTCCGGGTAAAGAGATCATAGAGTCATCCATGAGGCAGGAGAGGGAGCGGTGCAGGAAATGCATAGAGCTTGCTGCGGCCGGCAGGACTGTAGCTCTTATATGTAGCGGGGATGCAGGGGTATACGGAATGGCTTCTCCGTTGATTGAAGAAGCTGCTAAGCGTGGATATGATGATATAGTGATCGTTCCCGGAGTTACTGCGGCGCTTTCCGGTGCGGCTATGCTCGGAGCGCCGATAGGGCATGATTTCTGCACGATAAGCTTAAGCGATCTTCTGACGCCGTGGGAGATAATAGAGAAACGGCTGAGGCTTGCTGCCGAGGCTGATTTTTGCATAGCGATCTACAATCCCGCGAGCCGCGGGCGTGCGGATTATCTGAAGAGAGCATGCGATGTGCTTCTTGAGCTGCTGCCGCCTGACAGGGTATGCGGATATGCGAAAAACATCGGCAGAAGCGAAAGCAGCCGGATGATATGCACTCTGTCAGAACTTGCCGGTATCGATGCAGGCATGTCCGTTACTGTATTTGTCGGCAATTCAATGACATATTCCGATGGCAAGAGAATGATAACACCGAGAGGATACAGACAGTGAAGAAGATAATGATCTTTTCAGGAACAACTGAAGGAAGAAAGCTATCGAAGATGCTGTCGGCAGCGGCAGTGGAACATATCGTGTCCGTAGTGTCGCAGTACGGAAGCGATGTCATGGAAAAAAGCCCTTATCTTGATGTCAGAATAGGAAGGATGGATGAGGAAGAGATGAAGGAGTTCTTATCATCGTCAGGCTTTGAAAAGGACGATGTCATCGTTGACGCAACTCATCCGTATGCACTCCTTGCAAGTGAAAACATTAAAAAAGCAGCGGCCTTCGCAGGCTGCAGGCTGTACCGTGTCGCAAGAAAGAAAGACTGTACAGGCTTTTCCGATGAAATATGCTTTTATGAGAATATAGAGGAATTTGCAAAGTTTGCCGACAGTTCCGAAGGTAACATTCTGCTTACGACAGGCAGCAACACGCTTCCCCAGTACTGTAAAAATGTTTCGGCCGAAACTCTTTCAAGGACGTATGTGCGTATACTTCCCGCAAAAGAGAGCATGGACATCTGCCATGATAACGGAATCGAAATGTCCCGCATTATTGCAATGCAGGGACCGTTTACCGTTGAGATAAACCGTGCTTTGTTCCGGCAGTATGATATAAGACATATGCTCACAAAAGAGAGCGGAGCGGCCGGGGGATTTGAAGAGAAGATGGAAGCTGCAGCCGCCGCGGGTGTCAGCTGCCATGTGATCGTTCGTCCCGGAGAAGATGCCGACGAAAGCGGAGAGGATATATACAGGGTATTTGAAGAAATCACCGGAAGCAAGCATATTCCGAAAAGGAATATTGTTCTTGTCGGAGCCGGTATGGGAAAAACAACGGTGACAGCTGACGCTTTCAAGATCCTTCGGGAAGCAGATGCAGTATTCGGAGCTAAAAGCGTTACCGCACAGTATTCGGAATATATCAGGACGGCAGATGTATTTGATATGTACCGGGCAGATGATATCATAAGCGTGCTTGCTTGCAGGAGAGATATAGAAAACATTGTTGTGCTCTTCTCGGGTGATCCTTCTTTTTATAGCGGAGCAAAGGATGCATACGACAGATTCCGGATGTGGGATGAAGAAACGGAAGTCACCGTTCTTCCGGGGGTGTCGTCCGTTTCATATCTTTGTGCAAAACTCGGCATGTCATATGATGATGCGGTCATAACGAGCGTACATGGTAAAAACGGTGGAGATGCCGCCGTTGTTCTCGCAGACTTGATCCATAAAAACAGGAAAACGCTTGCACTCACATCCTCTGCAGAGGATGTGGCAAAAGTGGCAGAAATCTTTGCGGATAGAGGGTCTGATGTAACATTTCATATTGGAGAGAATCTCGGAAGAGACGATGAGATGATAACAGTCATGAGCGCCAAGGAGGCAGTGTCATATGAAGGCAACGGAAAGATAACAGTGTTATTTATCAATCCCTCGCCGGAGAGAAAACCAATATTTGACTGCCTTAGAGATGATGTGTTCTTACGCGATAATGTGCCGATGACAAAAGAGTGCATAAGGCATGAGAGCATCATAAGACTGGGTGTCTGCCACGGTGACACGGTTTATGATATAGGCGGAGGAACGGGCGCGGCTGCTCTTGAAATAGCGTCGCTAGACCCTTCGGTAAGGGTTACCACGATAGAAAGGAAACCGGAAGCGGTAAACCTTATCAGAAGGAATATTGAAAACCTCGGAATAAGAAATGTTGAGGTTATTGAAGGTGATGCCATAGAAGTACTTAATGAACTTGAGGCGCCCGACTGCGTGTTCATCGGCGGAAGCGGCGGCAGGATAAAGGAAATAATAGATATCATTTCTGCCAGGAAAAAAGGTATCCGCTATGTGATGAATGCAGTCAGTCTCGAGACTATAGAGGAAGTCAGCCATATCATTGAAGAATATGGAATATCAGACGAGCGCGCCGTACAGATTGCTGTCAGCGAGATTAAAAAAGCAGGCAGCCATCATATGATGACTGCCCAGAATCCGGTTACGATCTTTTCTTTTACGTTCTAGATCATTTTACAATCCACTGCGCATACAGTGTCCATATCTCATTTCTGTGGTTCAGGCGATCAAACCACGTTGGTGCGAACGTACCTGCATCCTTAAATGCTATGCCGGACCCGTCAGGACTGGTATTCCAGCCGGCAAACTCAACCTCCGAAGCGGGAACGTTAACCCACTTGTTAGTGGACGGGTTAAGCTTTTGAATTTTAAAGCTATTCTTTGCAAGTTTTCCCATGAGCGGTGTGTAGACCGGTTTCATGTAGCCGGAAGTAATATACTTGTCAGGGAGAGTTGAACCGTTTGCATCGTATATGATCCAGTGGTTCATCTGCTTTGAGACTATCTTGAATGATACAGTCTTTTCACCTGCATATCCCTTTGCCGGATTTCCTTTTACGGTTACTGAAGCTGTACCGATATCCGTATTCTTTTTTACGGATGTTATGAGGCAGTCCATATTCATTTCGTCAGAAGCATTTCCATCAACACCGCAGGATAGATCATTTATAAGAGCACCGCTTTTCAGTTTGACCGTTATGTCATTTTTCAGGTCTTCCGCAGTTATGGGAGCGCCTTTAAACGCCTGGTTAGGGATGGTTATCGTGGCCTTTGAGAAATCCGATGAAGCGAAACGGAAGAATCCGCTTATTTGCGGCGCCTCATCTGTAAACGATGCATAGCAACCCTTTCCGGTCACCGTAACTTTTATAACCGTTCCAATGGGAATGCAGTGGGAAGGCTCGACAGGGGATCCCGGTCCGACACCTTCAGCCTTTATCCACTCCTTTCCGCTCTTTACGGTAACGAATGACCCGTCTGCAAATGAATCATAGGTGAATGTTGTGTGATTCCTGTCGGTCACCGGGTAGTAATCTGTTCCGGCCTTTAGGACCTCTCCATCGGTATCGGTTATCGTGACTTTCGTCTTTGAATAAAGTCCGGTTTTGCATGCGATATAAGCGATATCGCTCGCAGTCAGTTTATCGAGTTTTCCCTGTGATATAGTGAACGGTCTGCTGATCTTTCCGGCAAATCGGCCTTTTCCGGTAACAGTGACTGTCGGTGCGGTACTCTTACCCTTATATGATGCGTCGAAACAGGCGACAATGTTGTTATTTGAATAAGACAGTGTGTAGTCGTTCTGGAGTTTAAGAGTTTCGGTCTTTTTCGTACCGTTTTCCATGTATTCGAACTCTACGATGGGCTCCGGCTTTACTCCGCCCTTTATATAGGATCTTGTTGGAGTATCATCGGCTCCGGTTCCCCAAAGGTGCTTAACACCATGTTCATCCGTATAGTATATTTTGATGCTGTTGCCGGCTATGGAACCGGAAGCGTCAAAAGCGCCTATTCCGAAGTTTTTCTTTACCACGCCGTTAAAACGGCCCCTTCCGGTAAATACTACGGTAGCAATTCCGGGCAGCTTGTTGTTAATGTAGGAAACAGTGTAGTCTGTGCCTTTGATCAGCGTTTCACCTTCGGGCTCCCTGGAGTTCGCCTTATATGTCAGTTTTATGTCGTAATCTTCGGCACTGTCTCCTGCAGGTCCTGCAACTTCAAACTCCTCACCGGAATATATGAACTTCTTCGCAGATGAGTCATAAAGAGTGTCTTTATATTTTGAAGAAGCGCTGAAATCCTTGGGAAACGTGACTTTGTTCATAGCGATTCCCGTAATCCTGAATGTTTTTTTCTGGATACCGAAGAACTCACCCTTGCCAATAACGGAAACCGTTGCTATGCCTATCTCGGAGTTGTTTTCATAGTACAGATCGTAATCCTTGCCATAATCCAGAATATGTGCCGGCTTCTGGGAGGAGTCTGTCAAAACAAAGTCGAAGATATTACCGTTCTTGTCCATGGCCGGTTTCTCGTCATCTTCAGGATCACCTTTCAGTATGAATGCCTTGCCATGATCATAAACCTGATCTGGTATGGAAGGGATCTTGACGCTTGATAAAGGTCTTGATCCGCTGACATTAACCTTCAGCTGCCGCGTTCCCATGTAATTCCCTAGTCCTTTTACGGTAAGATCATATTCCTGCGCGGCATTTACCGAATCAACGGGGTTGCCTTTGCCATCAGTCAGAATATAATCTGTTCCCTTACGGAGAGTGACAGTCTTTCCGTTGGCAAGATCTGCCTTTAATTCAGGAGAGAGCTTTTGATCTTTTTCGGTGAACTGAAGGACTAAATGATACTCGGAATCGCCGCTGTTGACCAGGCTATCGTTTTCCGTATAGGCCTTATTTATATCAACCCTGTTTATCGTAAATGTTTCGGTGATGGATCCGGAATAATTACCTTTTCCCGTGACTGTTACCGAAGGAGCAATGCTTGTTCCTGACTTGTTTACAGCACCGGCTTCACAAGCGTTCGTGTTGTTCTTATATGTAACGCTATAGTCCTTTCCGAGTTCAAGAAGTCTGTCCTCATCAGAGTGTTCATCATAATAGTATACAGAGATATCAGGTTTTATCGCAGATCCGGAATACGTATACGAGTTTCCGTCGAGCCCCTCGATCTTGAAACCGGTATAAACCGAAGACTTCCACTTCGCATATATCGTAAGAGGCGAAGTCACCGGTGCGTTAAGATCGGCATCGGACGTACATCCTTCATCGGAGCACCATTTCACGAACTGGTGTTTTCTGAAAGCAGGGACCGGGATATCCGCTTCCGAAAGAGATGTTCCCCAGTCAACCGATATGATCTTTGTTTCCGATCCGCCCCATGAACCGCCTCTTCCGTCAAGAGTGACTTTTATCCTTTTTACGGTCCAGTGAGCATAGAGAGTATGGGGTGAGGCTGTTGATACTACAGTGGAATCAGTTACTGCCTTACCGCCTTCTTTTTGTGTGAACCATCCTACAAATTCGTGCCCTTCGTATGTCGGTGTCGGAAGCTTTCCATATGTATCATTGTAATAAACCGTCATAGTCGGTGCCGTATCAAGCACTCCGTCTGCAACATCGAACGTTACCTGGCATTCCGCACCGCGCCATCTTGCATAAAGAGTGTGATTTCCGACTATCTGCACGGTCGACGTGGCCTCTATCTTAGTATTGCCTGTAAGTGTCGTGTACCAGCCTGAGAAATCATATCCTTCCAGAACCGGAGTCGGAAGTTCTCCGTATGCACTGCCGAAAGTCACATTTTTTGAAGCTGTATCACATGCCCCGCCTTTAGGATCAAATGATACCGTGTAGACATTTGCTGTCCAGTGAGCGAAAAGAGTCTTAGCGGAGGTAATATCGACGCGGGAATCTTCTGTTATCGGAGTACCGCCGATAGCAGCGGTGTACCATCCGTCAAACGTATACCCATCATATACGGGAGTCGGAAGTTCTCCGTAAGTGCCACCATAAGTGACGCTCTTCGGACCGGCACTGCATGTTCCGCCGTTTGCGTTAAAGGATACGGTATATTTATTGGCAGTCCAGTGTGCATACAACGTTTGACCGGAAGTGCGGTCATATGTATCTTCTGCATGGACCTCGCTGCCGCCCTCGGCATTCGTGAACCATCCGACAAATAAATAGCCCGTTTTCGTGGTTTGGGTTGCATCGGGAAGATCCCCGTAAGTGCTTTTATATTCAACAGTCTTTGAAGCAGTTGAACATGTTCCGCCGTTAGCATTGAAAACTACTGTATATTCTTTAGGGCTCCATTGAGCATAAAGTGTATGATCGGAATTTATCGAAACAAGCGCTTCCGAGTCGACCCTTGTGCCATCGGTCGCAGCGGTGTACCATCCGTCGAACGTATATCCGGGATTTGTATATCCTGCCGAGATCATATCGGCCTCACTTGGCAGCGGTCCGTATGCTCCACCGTAATAAACCTGTATCTGACCGGAATATGAGTTGCCGTTACCGTCGAGGGTTACAGTGAACGGAGTGAAGCCCCAATGGGCGTAAAGAGTCTGATCGGAGGTAATGTCGACCCGGGAATCTTCTGTAATCAATTTACCGCCGGTAGCAGCGGTGTACCATCCGACAAAATTGAAACCGTTGCGTGTCGGGGTCGGGAGATCTCCGTAAGTGCTGTCATATGTCACGCTCTTCGAGGCGGTATCGCATGAGCCTTCATTGGGATCGAATACGACGGTATACGTATTTGCTTTCCAGTGAGCATAAAGTGTCTGATCGGAAGTGATCGTAACATCGGATGTTGAAAGTATGCAGTCACCGCCGATAGCAGCGGTGTACCATCCGTCAAACTTATATCCTGTCCTTGTGGTTTTGGTTCCGCCGGGAAGTGTGCTGTATTTACCGCCATATGTAACCGTGATGGGATTTTCGGTAGTAGTGCCGCCGTTTGCGTTAAAAGATACCGTATACGTCTCGACTGTCCAGTGCGCATAGAGCGTCTGGTCTGAAGTAATCTTAACCTGTGTGGTGCTTTCGACTTTTGTACCGCCAGTCGCCTGTGTAAACCAACCGTCAAAACTATATCCTGTCCTTGTAGTCTTGCTGCCATTTGGCAGTTCACTGTAAGTTCCGTCGTATGTGACTTTTATCGGGCTTTCGGTCGTGTTTCCGCCGTTAGCGTTGAATGATACGGTATATTTATTGGCAGTCCAATGCGCATAGAGCGTCTGGTTGGAAGTAATTTTAACCTGTGTGGTGGTTTCAACCTTTGAACCGTCGGTTGCCTGTGTATACCATCCGTCAAAAGAATAACCCGTTCTTGTGGTTTTGCTGCCATTTGGCAGTTCACTGTAAGTCCCGTCGTATGTAACCGTTATCGGGCTTTCGGTTGTATTTCCGCCGTTAGCGTTGAATGATACGGTATATTTATTGGCAGTCCAATGCGCATAGAGCGTATGGTCGGAGTTGACAGTAACATCTGAATTTAAATATATCCGGGTTCCGCCCGAAGCCTGCGTATGCCAACCGTCAAAAGTATATCCTGTCCTTCTCGTATTGTTACCGCTCGGCAATGAACTGTACTTGCCGCCAAATGTTACAGTAATCGGACTTTCGGTAGTGGTGCCGCCGTTAGCGTTAAATGATACTGTATACGTCTCGACTGTCCAGTGCGCATAGAGCGTCTGGTTTGAAGTGATTGTAACCTTTGTAGTGGTTTCAACTTTTGTTCCGCCTGTAGCTGCAGTGTACCAACCGTCAAATGTATATCCTGTCCTTGTCGTCTTGCTTCCGTTCGGAAGAGAGCTATATGTTCCGTCGTATGTAACAATGATGGCGTTTTCAGTCGTGGTACCGCCGTTTGCGTTAAAATATACCGTATAGGTGTTGGCAGTCCAGTGTGCGTAAAGAGTCTGATCAACCAATGCTGTATATGTATCTGTGCCGTATACACGGCTTCCGGTCGTAATGCCGGTAAACCACCCATCGAACGTATACCCTGTTTTTGTTGCGTTCGGAAGAGTACCGTATGCTTCGCGGTATTTCACAGTCTTTGAAGCAGTGGAACATGTTCCTCCGTTTGCGTTAAATGTCACAGTATATGAATTGGGGGTCCAGTGTGCATACAGTTCGTGATCGGACGCAGTCAACATGACGGTATTGTTTTCAATCTTTGTTCCGCCTTCCGCATCAGTAAACCAGCCGGCAAAAGAATATCCGTTACGGGCTTTAAGATTGCCGGGAGTTCCGTATGTGCTGCCGAAAGAGATTTCTTTTGAATAGTCTGTTTTTCCGTTTATAAACTTTCCTCCATTTGCATGATAAGTAACACTGTACAAATTGGCGGTCCAGTGCGCATATAAAGTCTCGCTTTCCGTTGCTTTGTCGTATGCTGTTCTCCTCGTTCCGCCTTCCGCAGCGGTCCACCAGTCGTTGAGCGTATATCCTTCTCTGCTCACTGTCGGAAATTCATAGTATGCGTTGTAAGAAAGATTTTTAGTATACTTACGGCCTGATCCGTCATTCGCATCGAAAGTTATCGTATATGTATTGGTTTTCCAATGGACATACAGTCTCCATCCCACAATATTCTCGGAAACGGTTACGATCGTTGTTGATTCTACCTTGTCACCGCCGGTAGGAGCCGTATACCATCCGTCGAATTCGAAACCAGTTCTTGTGGGGACAGGAAGATCACCGTAGGGGCTATCGTATGCGACGGTTATTGAGGATATGGAAACCGTTCCTCCGTTACCCATATCAAAATATACGGTGTAGGTTCTGGGGGTCCAGCGGGCATAGAGCGTTATATCCGTTGTGATGGTAACAGATGACTGGAAGGTTATCTGTTCGCCGCCGGTAGGAGCCGTATACCATCCGTCGAGAGTATATCCTGTTCTGCTGATCCCGTAACCGTCTTGTGGAAGGTCATAATAGAATGCCCCATAAGTAACTTCAAATGAATCAATATCACATGTTCCACCGTTCTTAACAAGTGTTACTGTATATTTTGCGGTATCGTAGTGCGCATAAAGGGTCAGGTCTTCCGTGAAATCGACACGTGTGGATGATGTTATCTGGTCTCCGGAGTATCTTTCCGTATACCATCCGATAAATGCCTTTCCTGCCTGGGAAGGCGTCGGTGTAGGAAGTGTTCCGAACGTGCTGCCGTAAGTAACGGTTATTGATGGTGTGGCACACGTTCCGTCCATCGCATTTAATGTAACCGTCATGGTCTTGGGAGTCCAGTGTGCGTATAGTACGGCACCGTTTGTGACGGTAGCGGTTGAACTGATCCTTGTTCCGCCCGATGCGGCTGTGTACCATCCCGCAAAATCGTATCCCGTAAGAGAGGGGGTGGGAGGAGTTCCGTATGTGTCACCGGCGGAATATGTCTGTGTCCGGGTTTCGCTTCCGTTGGAAAACCGTCCGCCGTTGGCATTGAGAGTCACGTTGTATCTTACGACATTATCATCAGTTGTGAACGCTTTTATACGAACATTACCGACACGGGCCGTGCGAGAGGTTCCATCAGTATAATTGACCTGATAGGAGTCAAGTGTTGAAGCGTCCTGCCATGGATCATATTTAGTTGTTCCGTCGGAATATCTGTAATTAACCCTGATATAGCTTTGCCCGGGTCCGACGCTCACCGATGATCTGTACCAGTCTCCCAGATCATCGGTCTCTGTAGATATGGAAACATTACTCCCCGGCTTTGAGAGTGTGACAACAACGCTGAAGACGTTGCCAGCGCTCAGGTGTACGGGATTTCTCAGCGGGACGGTATAATACCCGGCATATGAAGTGACGCCGGAAGTTGTAGCTGATGAGACGGGAGTACCGCTTTCGGGATTGCTGGAATCTGTGGGATTAAGATATATTTTTACCTCATAGCTGAGATTTGTATCGGTATATGTATCGAATGAAACAGCTTTAAGTTTTTCGCCCGAGGAATTAGCGGGTACCGTAAATACATTTGCTTCCATAACAGATTCGGCTGAAAGGTACGGAAAGCATGTGCTCATTCCGCCGTCATACTGATAATTATGATCGTAATTATCCGCCGGTTCGAATTCATACCCCCATGCTGCGGAATTGGCAAGCCCCTTATCGTAATATGACAACCAGAAGTATCCTTCGTAAGACTCCTCCGGATCTGATCCGTCATTCCAGCTGTTCCTTATGAGCCAGGCCCCGTTTCCTTCGGGCTGGATTGCAAAGTTGGTCTTTGGAAAGTTATCATTCCATCCGACAATGGTGACAGCGTGGTTTGTGATACTGTCATGCGGAAAATAATAGCAGTTGTTGTCCTCATTATATGCATCAGTGAAATCGACCCTTACGCCGTCATTAAAAGTGACATACCATCCGCTTTGAAGTGCATAGTAAGTTATCCCGGCAGCACCGAGGTCTCTTACCATACGCTTTATCGCGTCTCTGTCTGCGGCCGTAGTTGTATTCACCATGTAATAATTCTTCAGATGCACTTCATCGCTATAGGCGATACTTGAAGGCAATCCTGTAGACAGAACGGAAGCGGCAGAAGAATACGGAGCCATATCCTCATCTGCAGCGCCTATCCATGAGGCGAGTACTTTTGAAGAAAACAGGTGGTTCCCGCCTCGGTCAAGGAAATTGGATCCGTTATCGTATATCCCCTCGTTAATGTCTCCAGCCATCCTTCCTGTAGGATCTTCCGGAGTGTAGAATTGGAAATATGCCAGATGAAGCTCCGAATAATCCGGAGAGGATACACCCTGTTTCATCATATTTATCTCGGCCGTTGCCATGTTGCTGTGAGCCCAGCACGTTCCGTACGGGTTCTGACACCTGAGGGGGGGTAGGTTGGGAGTCGTATATTTTGCCTCAAGGTCGTCATTAAGGTTAAGACCGAACAGACTGTCATCGGCTCCGTCCGGAAGATCCGCGATACTGTCAACATTTCCCTCGCCGGGAATGTAGTTGTATCCGCACATGGGATTCTCGCTCATATCACGGTATTCAGCGTCTGAATTTCCTTCTTCATCCGCAGAGCTTCTTAACAGTCCGCGATCTGCACCGTCATCCGCCAACAGCTCGTTATCTATGAGTTCCGCCTCTATTGCTTCCTCATCGGAAAGCTCATTATCCAAAAGTTCATTATCCGAAGAATCCTCTTCAGAAAAGTCATCGTTATCCGAGGCGTCACCTGTCAGTTCATCGTCCGAAAGCCGATCGTCGCTGAGATAGTCGTCACCAGGATCATCATCCTGCAGATTACTGCCTGCTGGTTCATCCGCAGTTTCGGGTTCTTCATCCGAAGCATCTTCACCGGTAACGTTACTTTCTTCTTCTAAAGTGTCCGATAAGACCGCATCCTCTGTTTCATCTTGAAGAGGCTGCGCATATACCGGCATTGACAGTTCCGATGCCATAAGGACTGCCGATAAAACCAGTGCTGTTAAACGATATATTGACTTTCTCATGATCTTTGCCTTCCAAATCTTTTGTATTTTGCGGAAAAACCGCCAGTAAGTGCACATCATTCGTATTTTATCACATTTCGGCCTGTTTGTAACTTCTTATTTTATATAATCAGCTGTTTTTTTCAAAAAACGCGTTTTATGATATATTAAAAACATGACAGATTCAACGGGAAACAGCATACCGTCCATAATGGTTGCGGCGTCTTCGAGCGGAAGCGGAAAGACAGTGATCACGTGCGGACTGCTTGAGATATTGAAACGCAGGGGATTTTCGCCTGTTTCATTTAAGTGCGGACCTGATTATATAGATCCGATGTTTCACAGGACCGTTCTAGGGATCAGGTCGCAGAATCTTGATACGTATCTGGCAGGTCCGGACGGGGTAAAGGATATCGTTTCCGGCATTACACTAAATGCCGGCAGCGAAGGTGCGGATATAGCCGTGATCGAGGGCGTAATGGGTATCTTCGACGGCATATCGCCCGATTCGGATAAAGGCTCGTGTTATGAGATAGCGAAGCTGACAAAAACTCCCATGATACTTGCGGTAGATGCCCAGGGTGCCGGAAGGACGGTCATAAGCATAATAAAAGGCATCCTTGAAGATGATGGAGAGAGGCTGATAAAGGGCATCATCCTGAACAGAATGTCTTCGGGGTATTATGAAAAGATACTGCCGATCATTACGAAAGAAATCGGAGCGGTAAGAGATGATGTAAAGGTCATAGGACACATCCCGAAAAGCGATGAAATGCGCATTGAAAGCCGGTACCTCGGACTCGTCCTGCCGCATGAGACGGACGGCCTGAAACAGAAGGTCGGGACAGTTGCCGATATTATCGAAAAATACTGCGATGTTCCGGCGATCATAAAAATCGCAGAACAAGCCGTTACGACAAGGGAATCCGGCAAAGAATTTCTGCAGAAAGACCGGAAAAACCGGAAGGAACAGAAGAACGACAGCAAAAAGGCACCTGAGGTAATACATGGCGGGACCGTAAAGCTTGCCGTTGCCAGGGATGCGGCATTCTGTTTTTACTATGAGCAGAATCTAAAGCTTTTCAGAGATCTCGGAGTTTCGCTGGAATTCTTTTCACCGATTCACGATAAGAGGCTTCCGGAAGGCGTTTCAGGAATGCTGCTGGGAGGCGGTTATCCCGAACTGCACCTTAAGGAACTGTCATCAAACAAGGCTATGCTCGAGTCGGTAAAGAGCGCAACGGATTCCGGAATGCCCTCCCTCGCGGAATGCGGCGGATTCATGTATCTGCACCGCTATATAGAAGGACCTGACAGGAAAGAGTATGAGATGGTCGGGACTATTGACGGTGTTTGCAGAAACACCGGACATCTTGTGAGGTTCGGGTATGCGAAAATCACCGGACCTGCCCGTTATGAGGAGTCCGGCAGAAAAGATCAGGGAGACTTCGCCGCAACGCTTTCGGGCATGAGGGGACATGAATTTCATTACTACGACAGTACGGCGGATAACACCGACATGATACTTGAAAAGGCCTCGACGGGCAGCAGGTATGAGAGCATGATAGAGAATAGATACAGTCTTTGGGGATTTTTACACCTTTATTATCCGTCGGATGTCGAAGCGGTGTGCTCGTTTATCGAAGGGATGAGAAAATATGGGAACAGTTAATTCATCATCTTTTTTTGCCAATAAGGACTGCAGGTACTATCCGTGCCATGAATGCGATGAGGACATCAACTGCCTGTTCTGCTACTGCCCGCTCTATACAATGGATTGCCCGGGCGATTATGTCATGACCGAAAAAGACGGCAGGCAGATCAAAAACTGCAGCGCCTGCACGTTTCCGCACAAGGCGGAAAACTATCCGGAAGTCATAAGGCTCATAAAGAAACTGTAAGGAGAAGATAATGCCGAAGGGAGCAAACCAGAAACTCAAACTTTATTATCTTGCACGCATAATGGTCGAAAAAACCGATGACAGTCATGCTCTTACCATGGCTCAGATACAGGAGCATCTTCTTATGTACGGCGTCACGGCCGACCGAAAGAGCATATATGACGACATGGAGGCGCTGAGAGTGCTCGGTATCGATGTCATGGGTGAGAAAGAAGGCAGGAACTACTATTATCACGTCGGCGGCAAGAAATTCGAGGTAGCCGAGCTGAAGCTTCTCGTTGATGCGATACAGTCATCGAAATTCATCACTGAAAAGAAATCTGACGAGCTGATCCGGAAACTGACGGGGCTCGTGAGCGAGTATGAGGCAGACCAGCTGAAGCGCGAGGTCGTGGTGAAGGGACGCATCAAGACGATGAATGAGAGCATTTACTATATCGTCGATGACATCCATAACGCGATGATGGCGAACCGGAAGATACAGTTCGATTACCTGAAGTGGAACGCAAAGAAAGAGATGGTGAAAAGAAAGGACGAACCATACGAGGCGAGTCCGTGGGCACTTACCTGGGATGATGAGAATTACTACCTGATCGCATACGAATCGGGAGCAGACATGATCAAGCATTACCGCGTCGACAAGATGAAGAACATCCGCATAACGGATGAGATGCGTGACGGCAGGGAGCATTTTGACAGATTCGATATGGCCGCCTACGCAAAAATGAATTTCGGCATGTTCTCGGGAGATGAAATGATGATACGTTTAGAGTTTTCCGAAGACATGGCAGGAGTCGTGCTCGACCGTTTCGGTTCTGACATAACGATAATCGCATCGAATGAGAGAAAAGGATGGTATGAAACTCATGTGAAAGTAGCGCTCAGCGACCAGTTTTTCGGATGGGTTTTCTCGCTGGGATCTGGCGTTATGATCACAGGTCCTGATGAGGCCGTAAAACAGTTCGCAAGCGAACTGGCAGCCATGAATGAAATGTATGCCGGAAGGTTTGATTAAATTGCTTTTATTTACGCATTTTCTATGCTATAATCACACTTTAGGGTAAAAAAGTGAAAAATACCATGATTTTCGGAGGTTATTAAGGAATGAGTCTAAAGGTTGAAAAATTAGAAAAAAACATGGCAAAGCTTACGATCGAAGTCGAGGCGGAAAAGTTCACCGAGGCTATCAAAAAGGCTTACAATAAAAACAAGGGAAAGATGAGCGTGCCCGGATTCAGGAAGGGTAAAGTTCCCCAGGCTATGATCGAAAAAATCTACGGTCCTGAAGTGTTCTACGAGGATGCCGCGAATTTCATAATTCCCGATGCATATGCTGAAGAGGTTGAAGCCGCGAAGGATCTTGAAGTCGTATCCCAGCCTAAGATCGACGTGGTCCAGGTGGAAAAGGGGAAGAACTTCATCTTCACTGCTGAAGTTGCTCTCAAGCCGCCCGTAGAGCTCGGCAAGTACAAGGGTGTCAAGATCGACAAGATCGAAACCGAAGTCACCGATGAAGACATCGATAAGGAGATAAAGCGTGAGCAGGAAGCAAACGCAAGAACGATCACGGTCAGTGACCGCCCGATAAAGGACGGAGACACGGCGATGATCGACTTCGAAGGATTTGTTGATGATGTTGCATTTGAAGGCGGCAAGGGCGAGAATTATCCGCTTGTCATCGGTTCACACTCATTCATTCCCGGATTTGAGGATCAGCTCATCGGAAAGAGTACGGGAGATGAAACAGAAGTCAATGTTACATTTCCTGAAGACTACAATGCTAAGGATCTTGCAGGCAAGCCTGCAGTATTCAAGGTAAAGATAAACGAGATCAAAGAGAAGGAGCTTCCTGAACTCGATGATGAATTTGCATCCGAAGTATCAGAGTTCGATACTATGGCTGAGTACCGTGAGGATGTGAAGAAGAAGCTTTCAGAGAAGAAAGAGAAGGAAGCTAAAGAAAAGAAAGAAGACGCAGTTATCGAAGCTATCATCAAGGATTCAAAGATGGACATCCCTGATGCGATGGTTGAGACGCAGACCAATAGCATGGTGAACGACTATGCGAGAAGGCTGCAGAGCCAGGGACTTTCACTCGATCAGTACTTCATGTTCACAGGACTTGATCTTGAGAAATTTACTGAGCAGATGAAGCCGGGCGCACTTAAGAGAATCGAATCGAGACTCGTTCTTGAAGCTATCGTTAAGGCCGAGAACTTTGAAGTATCTGACGAGGAATACGAAAAAGAGCTTGAGCGCATGGCGGAAGAGTCAAAGATCGAGGTTGATAAGCTTAAGGAGTACATCGGAGACGACGAATACGGAAAGAACCAGATCATAGAAGATATCAAGATACAGAAGGCAGTAGATCTTATAGTTGAGAACGCAAAAGAGAAATAAAGGAGAGTGTAATGAGTTTAGTACCTTATGTCATTGAGCAGACCAGCCGCGGTGAAAGAAGCTATGATATTTACTCAAGGCTTCTGAAGGAAAGGATAGTATTCCTCGGAGAGGAAGTCAACGAAACAACGGCAAACCTTATCGTTGCACAGATGATGTTCCTTGAGGCCGAGGATCCTGAGAAGGATATCCATTTCTACATAAACAGCCCCGGAGGATCCGTTACGGACGGTTTTGCGATTTATGATACGATGCACTACGTGAAGTGCGACGTCGCAACATACTGCATAGGAATCGCTGCCAGCATGGGCGCTTTCCTTCTTGCGGGCGGAACGAAGGGAAAGAGATTCGTTCTTCCGAATTCCGAGATAATGATACACCAGCCGTCAGGAGGAGCAAGAGGTCAGGCTACAGAGATCGAGATTGTTGCGAAGCAGATACTCCGCACAAAAGAACGTCTCAACAGAATCCTTTCTGAAAATACGGGACAGCCGATCGAGAAGGTTGCGGCCGATACCGAAAGAGATAACTGGATGAGCGCAGAAGAAGCGCTTGAATACGGAATCGTAGATAAGATAATCACAAACAGATCATAACAGTGATCAGGAGATGAGATGGTAAAGAAAGATATCAGATGTTCATTTTGCGGCAAAGGCCAGGATCAGGTAAAGAAACTCATAGCAGGTCCTGAGGGAGTATTCATCTGCGATGAATGCATAGAAGTGTGCATGGAAATCGTTGAGGATGAACTGTATGACCATGATGAGGAGATTCCTGAAGCGGCAGCCGATCTTGACATCAATCTTGTAAAGCCTAAGGAAATGAAAGCTTTCCTTGATGAAAATGTAATAGGCCAGGAGGAAGCCAAGAAGGTATTATCTGTAGCGGTATACAACCACTACAAGAGGATACTGTCGCAGAAAGAATCAGGAGAAATCGAACTCCAGAAATCCAACGTGATCATGTTAGGACCTACAGGTTCAGGAAAGACGCTGCTTGCGCAGACGCTCGCGAAGATAATAAATGTTCCTTTTGCGATAGCTGACGCGACTGCTCTTACGGAAGCCGGCTATGTCGGAGAGGATGTCGAGAACATACTGCTGAAAGTCATACAGGCGGCCGATTATAATATTGAAAAAGCCGAGTACGGCATAATCTACATCGATGAGATCGACAAGATAACGAGAAAATCAGAGAATGTTTCGATAACAAGGGATGTTTCCGGTGAGGGAGTGCAGCAGGCGCTTCTTAAGATAATCGAGGGAACGAACGCCTCTGTTCCGCCGCAGGGCGGAAGGAAACACCCGCATCAGGAGCTGATACCGATCAACACTACGAATATACTGTTCATCTGCGGCGGCGCATTTGACGGCCTTGAGAAGATCGTTGAAAACCGTCTTGACAGAAAATCGATCGGTTTCAACGCTGAGATAGCGACAAAGACCGAACATGAGGTCGGACAGCTTCTCCGCCAGGTTCAGCCGGAGGATCTTATAAAGTACGGCCTCATTCCTGAGTTCGTAGGACGTGTGCCTATATGCGTAAGCCTTGAGGGACTTGATGAGGAAGCTCTTGTCAAGGTTCTCGTTGAGCCGAAGAATGCGATCACGAAACAGTACAGGAAGCTGTTCGAGATCGACGGAGTTGAACTTGAATTTGAGGATGATGCACTCAAGGAGATAGCGCACAAGGCGTATGAAAAGAAAACGGGAGCCAGAGGTCTGCGTTCAATTCTCGAGGGACTCATGAACGATCTTATGTTTGAGATCCCTTCTGATGATTCCATAACGAAGTGCGTTATCACAAAAGGCGCGGTTACGGGCGAGGGAGCTCCGCTGATCGTGCGCAAGAATGATAAAGTCAAACACAGTCTGAAGAAGGCAGAGTAGATTTGCGAAGAATAACCAGGAAGAGATATCCCTGCGTTGTTGTCAGAAAAATGGCTGTGCTCCCGGGCATGGTCATTCATTTTGATATAAACACGCCTGCAGGGGTCAAGGCTGTTGAAAAGGCCATGATAAAGGACAGGAAGCTTTTCGCTGCGGCTGAAAAGGAAACTCCTGGCGGCAAGGCGAAGTCCGGAAGAACCGGTCTTTTCGGCTTCGGATGCGTCTGTGCAATAAAGCAGGTTGCAAAGCTTCCCGGAGGAGTGCTGCGCGTTCTTGTTGAAGGTGAAATGCGCGCAAGCCTTCTTGAGATCGAGGATGATGAATGCCTCATTGCCGTAGCAAAGGAAATCGTTACACCGGATGACTGGTACATCGGAAAGACCGTTTGTCCCGTCAATCCGGAACTTACGATGGATAATGAGGATGCGCGCCTTAAGATAATGGCGAGGATCAACATTCTCAAAGAACTTCTTACGACCATGCTCGGTTACAATCCCCAGATCGGAAAGACTCTTACAAAGCAGTTCGAGGAGGCTCAGACACTTTCGGAGCTTCTTGATTATGTTGCGATGAACGTCCCGATGCATTTTTCCGACAGACAGCGTCTGCTCGGAACGGAAACGATCGAGGACAGGTTCTTAACGCTCATGACTATTCTGCAGCGTGAGGTGAACATACTCGATATCAAGACGAACATAGCAAAACAGATAAAAGAACGTGTCGACAAGAACCAGAAGGAGTATGTTCTCCGTGAGCAGCTCCGTGTCATAAAGGAGGAGCTCGGCGAAGGGAGCACCGCCACCGAAGAGGAAAAATATAAGGAACAGGTGGCGAAGCTCAAGGCGAAAAAAGAGATCAAGGAAAAGATACTGAAAGAGATCGACAGATTCAGTCATCTTCATGACGGCTCATCAGAGGCCGAGGTTTCAAGAGGATACATCGAAACGCTTCTTGCGCTGCCCTGGGACCGCGCTTCTTCTGACAATAAGGATATAAACAGGGCAGAGAGGATACTTGACAGGGACCATTACGGCCTCGATAAGGTGAAGGAGAGGATGCTTGAATTCCTGGCGGTCAGGAACCTGACAAAAAAGGGGGATTCTCCGATAATATGTCTCGTCGGACCTCCCGGTACCGGAAAGACGAGCATCGCAAAGTCCGTTGCAACGGCTCTTGACAAGAAGTACATAAGGATATGCCTCGGCGGCGTAAGGGACGAAGCCGAGATAAGAGGACACAGACGGACATATGTCGGCGCAATGCCAGGAAGGATCGTTACAGGTCTTAAGAACGCCGGAGTCAAAAACCCGCTCATGCTCCTTGATGAGATAGACAAGATGAGCAATGATTTTAAAGGTGATCCTTCTGCGGCCCTCCTTGAAGTGCTCGACAGCGAACAGAACTCGAGATTCTCAGATCACTATGTTGAAATCCCGGTTGACCTTTCCGAAGTGCTGTTCATCGCAACCGCTAATTCGGCTGCCGATATACCGCGGCCGCTTCTTGACAGGATGGAAGTCATCGAGGTCAGCAGCTATACAGAGAATGAGAAGATACATATCGCGAAAGAGCATCTTTTCCCGAAGCAGGTTAAAAAGCACGGCCTTAAGAAAGGTCAGCTTGTTATAGCCGATACGGTCTGGCCCGACATTGTGAGCGGTTATACGAAAGAGGCCGGCGTGCGCGGTCTTGAGCGGAAGATCTCCGCGATATGCCGCCGGGCCGCAAGAATGATATATCAGGACGGAAAATCGACCGTTCGGGTCAACAGAGGAAATCTGTATGATTTTCTCGGAGTCCGGAAATACGAGCAGGATAAGAAGAGCGAGTCAGATGAAGTCGGTATCGTCCGCGGACTTGCATGGACGAGCGTCGGAGGCGATACGCTTTCGATTGAGGTCAATGTGATGCCCGGCAAAGGAGATATAATGCTGACCGGACAGCTCGGTGACGTAATGAAGGAAAGTGCTCAGGCAGGAATGAGCTATATCCGCTCGATAGCGGATGAGCGTGGGATCAAGGCCGACTTTTTCAAGAAGCATGATTTTCACCTGCACATTCCCGAGGGGAGTGTTCCAAAGGACGGTCCTTCTGCCGGCATTACGATGGCTACCGCGCTGTATTCTGCGATCACGGGGAAAAAGGCAAGAGCAGATGTCGCGATGACCGGAGAAGTTACTCTGCGCGGCAGAGTGCTTCCTATAGGCGGCCTTAAAGAGAAAATCCTGGCCGCAAAAAATGCGGGCATCAAAAAGGTGCTCGTACCGAAGCAGAACGTAAAGGACATAAAGGAGCTCGACGAAGAGATCACGAAAGGACTTGATATCGTATTCGTGTCCTGCATGGATGAGGTAATTAAGAACGCCATCCGCGAGCCGTCCGCATAAGGAGCCGGAAATGGTCATAAAGAACGTCAATCTTGAGATCGTATGCGGCGTTACCAGCAAGCTGCCGCTGACGCAGCTTCCGGAGGTGGCTTTCGCCGGAAAATCGAACGTCGGAAAATCGTCGCTGATCAATGCTCTCATGAACCGCAAGAGTTACGCGAGGATAAGCCAGCAGCCCGGAAAGACGCAGACGATCAATTTCTACAACATAAACGGAGAGATATATTTTGTGGATCTTCCGGGATACGGGTATGCGAAGGCTTCGAAGAGCGAAGTTGAAAAGTGGGGCAGGATGATCGAAAAGTACCTGCATACTTCAAAGCAGCTGAAGTGCGTTTTCCTGCTCATCGATATAAGACATGAGCCCGGTGCGAACGATAAGCTCATGTACGACTGGGTTACGGCTAACGGCTTCACGCCGGTCATAATCGCAACCAAACTCGATAAGATAAAAAGAAGTCAGAAAGACAAGCAGATAAAGCTGATACGTACGGCGCTGTCTGCAAAGGATGTGACTATAATACCTTTTTCTGCTGAGAGCAAGCAGGGGAGGGAGGAGATCTATGAAATCATCGACAAAATACTTGAAGATACTGTTTAATTATCTGTTCGCCGCACTTATGACGGCGCTCATTATTTTCGTGCTGCCTAGGGCTCTGACTTTTTTCTGGCCCTTTGTTGTTGCGGCGATAATAGCGGCGATCGCTAATCCTCTCGTCAGATTCTTAGAGAAGAAGATGAAGATAAGGAGAAAAGCAGGTTCTGTTGTAGTTATCGTCCTGACTCTTGCCGCGGTCGGAGCCGCATGCTACGGAATAGTCTACCTGCTCATCTCTGAAGTCGTAGGCTTCGTAACGAGCGCGCCTGACACATGGGCGAAAGTCAACGCGGCGATAAGGAATCTTTCTCTTGAGCTGAGCCACAGATATGCTCTTCTGCCGGCAGGAACAAAGGATTTTCTGGACAACCTCGGCGAGCAGATATATGACGCCCTCTCAAACGTCGGTTCATCCTTAGGAGAGAGCGCGGCCGAGTCAGCGAGCAACGGCGTGAAGAATGCGCCTCTGTTCCTTGTCGGTATCGTGATGTGCGTTCTGGCAAGCTATCTTTTCGTCGCGGAGCGTGAACAGATAGGAAAGTTCATGACAAGGCTTGTGCCCGAGCACGTCAGGGAAAGGTATGTCATAGTAAGCAATACAATGAAGTCCGCAGTGGGCGGATATTTCAAAGCCCAGTTCAAGATAATGGGATTCGTTTATATAGTGATTTTCATCGGCTTTCTTGTGCTCGGGATCAAATATGCGTTCCTCATAGCACTGTTCATTGCTTTTCTTGATTTTCTCCCGCTGTTCGGAACCGGGTTCGTCATGTGGCCGTGGGCATTGTATGCCGTTCTTCAGAGGGATTACAAGTTTGCCGTAGGAATGATGATAGTCTGGGGACTTTCGCAGCTCGTAAGGCAGCTCATCCAACCGAAGCTTGTGGGTGACACTATAGGAATGCCGGCTATTCCGACGCTTCTTCTGCTGTATGTGGGTTTCCGCGTCGGGAATGCATTAGGGCTCATAATAGCGGTTCCTGTCGGAATGATAGTTTATAATCTGTACAAGGCGGGACTTTTCTCGAACTTCATTTACAGCACGAGAATGCTTTTCAGCGATTTCAGGAAGATGCGCATCTTCACGCCGGAGGAGCTGAAGGCTGAAGGAATAGAGCAGACGGATACAGGACTCAGCAAGAAGAAAGAGGACTGACCGACAGAAGGAAGAAAATATGATCAGACTGCTTGCAATGATTTTCATAAAAGACAGAAATAATCAGGGGGATATGCATGTAAGGCATGCATACGGAGTGCTGTGCGGCGCGTTCGGAGTATTCCTGAATCTCGTGCTGTTCGGCATGAAACTGATGGCCGGGCTTATTTCGGGGAGCGTCGCGATAATCGCGGATGCAATAAACAACTTGAGTGACGCCGGTTCATCCGTTATCTCCATGGTAGGATTCAAAATGGCAGGGCAGAAGCCGGATCCGGAGCATCCTTTCGGTCATGGCAGGATCGAGTACGTAACCGGTCTTGCTGTTTCCATGCTGATAATAGTGATGGGTTTTGAACTTCTCAAGACTTCAGTTTCAAAGATAAGGAATCCGCAGATGCCGGAGTTCACGCCTGTTGTCGCCGGTTTCCTTATTGTATCGATAATCATTAAGCTCTACATGTTTTACTACAATACAAAAGTCGGAAAGAAGATAAAATCGGCCGCGATGAACGCAACTGCGCTCGATTCATTCACTGATTCGATAGCAACCCTTGTCGTGTTGGCATGCTCGCTCATAAGCTATTATACAGGTGTGATCATAGACGGATGGTGCGGTCTTGCCGTTTCGCTTTTCGTTCTGTCTGCAGGCCTGTCGGCAGCAAAAGATACGATCGATCCGCTTCTCGGGAGCAAGCCTTCGCAGGAATACGTTGATGCTATAGAGAAGTTCGTGACATCTTATAAGGACATAATAGGTATCCATGATCTTGTCGTTCATGACTACGGTCCCGGAAGGATCATGATCTCGCTTCATGCAGAAGTACCCGCGGACCGCAACATGCTTGATGTGCATGACACGATCGACAATATCGAGCGGAAAATAAATGAGAAGCTCGGCTGCAGCTGCGTAATCCATATGGATCCGGTTGTGACGAACGATCCTGCAACAGATCGGATGAAGCGGTTATGCGAGCTGATAGCCAAGAGCGTGGATGAGAGATTCACCATACATGATTTCCGCATGGTCAAAGGACCTTCACATACAAATCTGATCTTTGACGTTGTTGCTCCGTTTGACTGCAGACTTTCCGAGGACGCTATAAGAAACACGATATCGGCCAAGATAGAAAGCCTTCCGGGCAATCATTTCGCCGTCATTAACGTTGACAGGCCGTACTGCTGACAGCTGCTTACTGTTGCATTTTGCAGACGGCTGTTATCAACAAATCATTTCAAAAGAATTTGTCCATTATTCACAAATCAACCTGAAAAAACAAAAAGGGGGTTGTAACTTTTTCTGAACGGGTGTATATTTGCGTCAGGTCGTTGGAAACGTTACCGATAACGATACCGATACCGTTACCGGATGTTTTATTTATCTAAAGGAGGATACTTATGAAGAAGAAAACTATCGGAGTTGTACTTGCAGCATCAATGGCATTTTCAATGCTTGCAGGATGTGCCGGAGCTGCAGCGCCTGCCGCACCTGCACCTGCACCTGCAGGAGATGCTGAGGTGACAGAAGAAACTGAAGAGCCGGCCGAAGCACCGGAAGCAACAGGAGAAGGTCAGGTTTACTACTTAAACTTCAAGCCCGAAGCAGACGAAGCATGGCAGGGAATTGCCAAGACTTACACGGAGCAGACGGGAGTTCCCGTAACGATCGTTACCGCTGCTTCAGGAACATACGAAGAAACACTTTCAGCCGAGATCATAAAGGATGAAGCACCCACGCTCTTCCAGGTGAACGGTCCTGTCGGCCTTGCAAACTGGTCAGATTACTGCTATGACCTTAAGGGTTCATCAATCTATAACGAGCTTACGAGTGATTCATTCGCACTCTATGACGGCGACGACGTTGCAGGAATCGCATATGTCATCGAGTCATACGGAATAATCACGAATACCGAGCTTCTCGGAAAGGCCGGTTATAAGGTTGAGGACATCAAGTCATTTGCAGACCTTAAGAAGATCGCTGAAGACATCACGGCACGCAAGGATGAACTCGGCTTCGCCGCATTCACATCAGCAGGAATGGATCCTTCATCTGACTGGAGATTCAAGACACACCTTGCAAACCTTCCTATATACTTCGAGTATCAGGCAGACAAGATCGATACGACAACTGAGATAAAGGGAACTTACCTTGATGCTTACAAGAACATCTGGGATCTGTACATCAACAATGCAACATGCGATCCTAAGGATCTTGCCAGCAAGACGGGCGATGATGCCGAGAACGAGTTCGCTGACGGAAAGGCAGTATTCTATCAGAACGGTTCATGGGAATATGCTAACCTTACAGGCAAGGGCATGACAGACGAACAGCTCGCTATGATCCCCATCTACATCGGAGTAGGCGATGAAGCAAACCAGGGTCTTTGCACAGGTACAGAGAACTACTGGTGCGTAAACAAAGAAGCTTCCGAGGAAGATATCAAGGCTACGATAGATTTCCTTACATGGATGGTTACATCTCCTGAAGGAACAAAGATGCTCGCAGATACGATCGGTGTCATTCCTTTCAAGAGTGCGGCAGAGACAACGAACCTCTTCGTTCTTAATGACAGACAGTATACGGCTGACGGCAAGGTTCCCGTTTCATGGAACTTTACGACAATGCCTTCTGAAGAGTGGAAGAACGGTGTAGGATCAGCTCTTACGGCTTATGCAGCAGGAACGGGCGACTGGGATGCAGTTGTATCAGCATTCGTTGACGGCTGGGCATCGGAATACGCTCTTAAATAGTAAGCACATATGATAAACTACAGGGGAGGAGCCTCGCACACCGGGAATTCCGCACGGACGGGGTCCCTCCCCTGTTTTTATTCCGACATTGCAAAGGTTTCAGAACAGAAATGGCTGATGTTCTGGGAAAAAGGAGATAATTCATGGAAAAAGCAATAAGAAGATACTGGCCCGTCTTTGTGCTGCCTACATTAGCCGCATTCTGCATAGGATTCATATATCCGTTCATACAGGGCCTGTATCTGTCGTTCTGCAAATTCACGACGATCAAGAAAGCAACATTCATCGGTTTAAAGAATTATGCGTACGCTCTTTCAGATGAGGGCTTCTGGAGCGCATTTTCATTCACGGCGGCATTCACGGTCGCATCGACCGTTCTCATCAACGTGATAGCGTTCATGATAGCTTTAGCGCTCACGAGCCGGATAAAGGGTGCGAATCTGTACAGGACAGTTTTTTTTATGCCGAACCTCATCGGAGGCATCGTGCTCGGTTATATCTGGCAGATCCTTCTCAACTGCGTACTTTCGCTGCTTGACAAACCGCTTCTTGCGCTTAATGCGACATACGGCTTCTGGGGACTTATCATCCTGATGCTCTGGCAGCAGGTAGGATACATGATGATAATCTATATCGCCGGTCTTCAGTCGATACCCGAGGATTACTTAGAGGCCGCGAGGATAGACGGCGCCTCGGCCTCACAGATACTTTTCAGGATCAAAATACCGAATGTAATGCCGTCGATCACGATATGTTCATTCCTTACGATAACTAACGGCTTTAAACTTTTCGATCAGAACCTGGCACTCACCGGAGGTGAACCGGCGCATGAATCGGAAATGATGGCCCTTAACATATACAATACCTTCTATAGCAGATCGGGAGGTCAGTGGAAAGGATACGGCCAGGCAAAAGCAGTGATTTTCTGCATAATGGTCATACTCATTTCGCTGATCCAGCTTAAAGTCACGAAGTCAAGGGAGGTGCAGCAGTGATGAAAAAGAAGAATAATACAGCGGCTTCGGTTTTATCGGCATTTCTCGGGATTCTGGCAATTTTCTGGGTATACCCGGTAGTCATGATACTGATCAATTCCCTTAAATCGGAAAAATACATTACTACAGATTCGGCGTTCATACTTCCGGATGCGGCAAGTTTTGCGGGATTGGAGAACTATGTTCAGGCACTCGGAGCACAGGGTTTTGCGACGGCGTTCGGATACAGCCTCGTCATTACAGTATCTTCCGTAGTATTGATCCTGCTGTGCACATCGATGTGCGCATGGTATATAACGAGGGTGCATAACTTTCTTTCGAAGATGTGCTATGCTCTGTTCGTATTCTCGATGGTCGTGCCGTTCCAGATGCTCATGTTCACGCTGTCATCGACGGCGGACCGTCTCGAGCTTGATACGCCTTTTCGGATATGCATAATCTATCTCGGTTTCGGTGCCGGCCTGGCAGTGTTCATGTTCACGGGATTCATGAAATCGATACCGCTCGAGATCGAGGAAGCGGCAATGATAGACGGATGCAATCCGATAAAGACCTTCTTTTCGGTGATATTGCCGATACTTAAACCTACCCTTATATCGGTCTGCATTCTTGAAACTATGTGGCTTTGGAATGACTATCTGCTTCCTTACCTTGTTCTCGACAGGAAGAAGTATACGACCATTCCGATACTTATACAGTATTTCAAGGGAAGCTACGGACACGTTGCTATGGGCCCGATGATGGCATGCATAATAATGACGGTTCTTCCGATCATAATTATGTACATTTCCTGTCAGAAGTATATAATTAAGGGTGTTCTTGCGGGTGCCGTCAAAGGCTGACCGCGCCAGGATGTGTCAAAACGAGGTTGTGATTCATGAAAAAGATCAGAAAGAGCGGAGTTCTGATGCCTGTTGCATCGCTCCCGGGAAAATACGGAATAGGGACGTTCGGAAAGGAAAGCTATCATTTCATTGACATGCTCGCAGAAAGCGGCCAGAGCTATTGGCAGATACTGCCGCTCGGACCTACGAGCTATGGTGACAGTCCTTATCAGTCGTTTTCGACGTTCGCGGGGAATCCGTACTTCATAGATCCCGATATTCTCATATTTGAGGGACTTTTGACAAAGAAGGAAGCCGATTCATATGATTTCGGAAAAGATCCGGAAAAGATTGACTACGGAAAGATGTACAGCGCAAGGTTCAGGCTTCTGAGGAAGGCATATGTGCGCGCGAACCTTAAGAACAACAGGGCATATGCGAAGTTCTGTTCGGCGAACAGATACTGGCTTGATGATTATGCGCTCTATATGGCTGTAAAGAACTCATTCGGAGGAGTGAGCTTTATCGAATGGGACGAGCCGATAAGGAAAAGAGATAAAAAAGCGCTGGCCGCTTATTCTGAAAAATATGCTGAAGAAGTTGAATTCTATAAGTTCCTGCAGTTCAAGTTCCAGGAGCAGTGGAAGGCGCTCAAGAAGTATGCCAACAGGAAGGGGATAAAGATCATAGGTGATATTCCGATCTACGTGGCATTCGACAGTGCCGATACATGGGCATCGCCGGAACTGTTCCAGTTTGATGAAAAAGGATATCCGACGGCCGTTGCAGGATGTCCGCCGGATGCGTTCTCGGCCACTGGCCAGCTCTGGGGAAATCCTCTTTATGACTGGGATTATCACAAAAGTGAAGGATACAGATGGTGGATCAGAAGGATCAAGCACTGCTATGAGCTTTATGATGTAGTGCGTGTCGATCATTTCAGGGCTTTTGACGCATATTATGCAATACCTTACGGAGATAAAACTGCCGAATTCGGCAAGTGGAAAAAGGGGCCTGGATTCGGGCTTTTTAAGGCGATCAGGAATGAACTCGGGGATGTTGACATGATCGCCGAGGATCTCGGTTTCCTTACGGATTCGGTTATAAAGCTTGTGAAAAGAACCGGTTATCCCGGCATGAAGGTGCTTCAGTTCGCATTCGACTCCCGCGATGATTCTGACTACCTTCCTCATAACTATGATCCGAACACTGTCTGCTATACCGGAACACATGATAATGATACTGTAGCGGGATGGTTTTATCAGATGAAGGCGGCGGACAGAAGAATGGCGCTAGACTACATATGCAGAAGCGGATTTTCATCCGACGCAGAACTTGCGATCACTTTCGTAAAGCTTGCTATGAGCTCGGTTTCGAAACTCTGCATCATTCCTATGCAGGATTATCTCGGACTCGGAAGCAGCGCGAGGATCAACATTCCTTCAACAGTCGGAGGAAACTGGGTGTGGAGGATGAAGAAGGGCGCATTTTCGAAAAAACTTGCGAAAGAAATGTACAGGATAACAAAATTGTACGGAAGGCTCTGATGAGCTTTCCGTACAATTTTGGTTGACATAAAATCTCAGACGGCTATAATATAATCTGGACTATGGAGGAATAAGTGGATACCATTACGATAAAGGACATAGCGAAAATATGCGGCGTCGGCGTTGCAACGGTATCCCGTGCGCTCAATAATCATCCCGACATCAATCCGGAAACCAGACAGAAAGTACTCGATGTCGTGGAAGAATACGGATTTGTTCCGAACAACAGCGCCAGGAACCTTAAGAAAACCGATTCGCGGACTATAGCTATTCTTGTTAAGGGTATGACAAACCCTTTTTTTATGAAAATGATCGGGATCATGGAGGAAGAGATCCAGGTGAAGAGGTACTCGCTCGAGCTTCGGCATGTCGATGAGAATACCGATGAGGTTGAAGTTGCGCTTGAGCTCGTGAAGGAGAAAAAGCTGCGCGGGATCATTTTTCTCGGAGGCCTGATAACTCATTCTACCGAAAAACTCGAGAAAATCGGCATTCCTTTTGTTCTCAGCACTATACCTGTATCTGACGGTTCGGAGGGAAGTTACTCGTCCGTTTCTGTTGATGACGTAGCTGAGAGCCGAAAGATAGTTGATTTTCTCATAAAGAAGGGCCATAAGAAGATTGCTTTCATGGGTGCTCCTAAGTCCGATATATCGATCGGGAAGCTCAGGTATGACGGATACATAAGGGCCCTTGAGGATAATAAGATAAAGCCCGATCAGAAGCTTATATGGCATTCCGAAGAGGATGCCGACACATACAGCATGCAGAACGGTTATGATGTCATGAACAGCATGCTTAAAAAGAAAATGAAATTTACGGCATTATTTGCCATATCGGATACTATGGCCATAGGAGCTCTCAAGGCGCTTCGTGAAGCAGGCATACGCGTACCGGAGGATGTTGCAGTCGTCGGCTATGACGGAATCGACATGGGAACGTTCTGCGCACCTACGCTCACGACGATCTGCCAGCCTTTCGAAGAGATGGCAAGAAAGACATGCTCTATACTGTTCGACGTCATACGCCACGACCTGGCGCATCAGAAGATCATTATGGAAGCGAAGATCGTAGAGCGGGAGAGCACCGGGAATCAGGAGGTTAGCATTGGTTAAGGTTTTCATCGACGGAAGCGAAGGCACGACAGGTCTGAGGATCCGTGAAAGATTCAGCGGAAGGAATGATATCGAGCTTCTTACCATAAGCGAGGAGCTGAGAAAGGATCCGGCAGAGCGGAAAAGACTCATAAACAGTTCGGATTACACATTTTTATGTCTTCCGGATGCGGCCGCGGTTGAAGCCGTCTCTTTTGCCGAAAATCCGGATACCGTGATCATAGACGCGTCTACGGCGCACAGGACTGCAAGCGGATGGGCATATGGTTTTCCGGAGCTTGCGCCGGAGTTCTTTGAGAAGATCAGGACAGGAAAACGTATCGCGGTTCCCGGCTGTTATGCGTCAGGATTCGTGATGATGGCGTATCCGCTCGTATCAAAGGGAATACTCCCGGCCGACTATCCCTTTACGGTTCCTGCGCTTTCGGGCTATTCGGGAGCAGGGAAGAAAGCTATCGCTTTATATGAGGGCGAGGGGAGAACTGCTGATCTTGACGCGCCGCGCGAGTATGCGCTCACACAGATGCATAAGCATCTTCCGGAGATGAAGATCATAACAGGGCTTGCGTCAGAACCGGTATTCATGCCGGTTGTTGATGACTATTACTGCGGCATGATCGTGAATCTTCCGATCCATACCGGACTTATGAAAAAGAAAATGAGCCCCGAAGCTCTGCATGATTTCTATGCGGATTACTATAAGGGGCAGGTATTTGTGAGAGTACGGCCGTTCGGCTCAGAAAAAGAAACGAACGGGTTCATTTCCGCGAATGACATGGCAGGACTGGACTATGCTGATATCATAGTTGCGGGGAATGAGGACAGGATAGTTGTCATGTCCGTTTTTGATAATCTCGGGAAAGGTGCAAGCGGAGCTGCGATCGAATGCCTCAACATATCCATGGGCATCGATCCGGCAACGGGACTGTCTGTCTGACGGCTATTTCATGACGGCCCGTGAAAGATAGGAGTTGCGGTATTCCTTTTTGTCCGTAACGTCTTCATCGAACCAGTCCGGCGGTATGAACTTATCCGCCTCGCTTTCAGAGGGAAATTCCACTTCGGCTATTATGAGAGGTTTAAAGGGCTCGTCAAAAATGTCGAGCTCTATTGTGTATTTTCCGTACGGAATAAGTATCCGGCATTTGCTTATGATGTTGCCGTCGGCTTTTGACTTCAGCGTTTCATATGCCTCTTTTGAAAGCGGCAGATTGTACTCTTCATGAGACAGTGAAGTATTGCTGCCGCCGGTCCCCTTGTAGGTCATGTAGTAACTGTCATCCTCGCGGCGTACGCGTATTACAGGCTCCGTCGTAAGATACGCCTGTTCGATGATATGACGCTTACATGATCCTGTTCCTTCCGGAATATGCTTTATCGTGAATTTTCTTTCAATCTCGAATCCCATCTTATCAATTCCTCATCTGACATTTTCTGTATGTTTTAATGCTCTTTTAATGAAACCTAAAAGACCGCTTAATCCCGTCCGTGTATCATAAGATCATAAAACGGAGGCAAAAGCCTGAAAGATAAAGGCTGTATGCACTTACGGTCAGGAGGGAATAAAAATGATCACGATAGCGGCTGTAGTTCTTTTCTGTGCAGTTTACGGAAGGCTTATCATCATTTCGATATCAAACCGCTGGAACGCTTTCAGGAACTGCGCGTTCATTGTCTGCCTGCCGGTTGCCGTGCTCACGATGATCTTAAGCGGAATAGTATATCCGGCACTCGCGATCATAGCAGTAACGGGGCTCGGTATGGTTTTAACCAAGGATTTTTGCAGCATATGAGCATACAGGGATAATACCTGTTCCCTTTTTCTCGGCTTCTTCGACAACAGTAAATACAAGCCTTTTAGCGATCCCTTTTCCGCCGTGCTCGGGAACGACTTCGGTATGGACTATGGCCCATTTTCCGTCATTTACGGTATAATCGCACTCTCCGATCAGCACATCGCCATCATAAGCCGCGCTCCAGAAGTTCTCCTCTTCGAAAACAACTTTGATATCATGATTGTAAACGCAAGACAGAGCCCCGGTAGGACATAAGCTTATGGTCTGCCATATTTTCGCCGTTGCGGCGTTTTCCGGCTTAATCCACGGCTTGCGGGTTATGTCAAAAACTTCCGGGCAGTTTGTGACGCATTTTTTTGCATGACGGCACCTGTCTGAATCCCAGAAAATCGTGATGTCGTCATTTCCGTACAGTCTGTGCATATTATTTCCTCATGATTTCATGTTCTTCAGCGCCGAAATGAGCTCAATATCCGACTGCAGAACCTTCATATTCGCAGTGACAGGGTTTTCGCCCGGTTTCATGACTGTGACTTCGATTATCGAATCCTCAGGTATCCCGCTCTTCAGCATAAGCTCGAGAAATCCAGCGAATTTCGGATGCTCTTTCCGGAATGTCCCGAGCGCGCCTATAAGCTGCATCATAGTCTGTGCGTTCATTTTCTAATGCTCCTTTAAATGTGAATCATAACTTATGATAATTATCCTTTTTTGCATATGCAAAAGTCAATAATATTCACGAAAAATCCTATGTAAAAAAACGCGGATATGATAGAATTAAAACGCATAAGGGATGCAGGATCCAGATCGGCTTGCTTTTACACAGAATCGGAGGGACATATGGTATACGTATTTCTTGCAGACGGATTTGAGGAGATCGAGGCGCTTACACCAGTTGACCTGTTAAGAAGGGCAGGCGTGAAGGTGCAGACGGTATCAATATATACAGACAGGAAAGTGGTCACTGGAGCACGGGGAATTCCCGTAACCGCAGATATATCGCTCGGCGATGTCGACACAGGAAACGCCGATATCATGGTTCTCCCGGGAGGAATGCCCGGAACTGTGAATCTGCTCGAGTGTGAAAAACTCATGGAAATGGTCGATAAGCAGAATGCGGCCGGAAGGCGTATTGCGGCTATATGTGCGGCACCTGCTAAGATACTCGGCACGAAAGGGCTCCTGAAAGGAAAGAAGGCTACGTGTTACCCCGGCCTTGAAGACCTTTTAGATGGAGCAGCACCTGTTACCAAAAGTGCCGTTACCGACGGAAACATCACTACTTCAAGGGGATTAGGCACTGCAGTCGATTTTGCCTGCGAGCTTATCGCACTTCTTCTCGGAAAAGAAAAATCAGACGAGGTCCGGGCATCGGTAGTTGCCTGACTTTTGTTAAAATTTACAGAAAGTTCAATTTAGCGTTTGGTGATATTTGATATTGCACCTTGTTTTTTTGTGTGCTATTATGCGTCATACAAACGAAAGTCTATTTACTCATCTGCGTTGGACGCATCGCAATGATTCCAGACATTATTAATTCTATTTGATCGGGAGCAGACCATGGGCGTATTTTACGTTTCCGGTGAAAGGTCGCCTCTCCTTGTCGGGAGGGATCCGAGAAGCGACCTTCTGCTGACGGATCCCGTTATATCCAGAATGCACCTTCGTTTTATTACGGTAACTCATGATGTGGCGGCGGTTGAGGTGCTAGGAGGAAACGGGGCGGAAGTTAAAGGCATACAACTGAATAAAGGGCAGAAATGCCATATAAGAGCAGGCGACCGCGTAAGGATAGGGGACAGAGTCATTGTCTGGACAGGCAAAAGTCAAAGGGCTCCGGAAAGTTTCGTTTCCCTGCCTGCAAGAGGGCCGTTCCCCATGCCGGAGCCTTTAGAGATCGAAGGACCGCCGCCAAGAAGAGTTCCTGAGAAGCCGTCGGTAATGCTTGCCGCCGGTCCCGCACTTACGATGGCCATACCGATAGTTCTCGGGGCGGGAAGAACTGTTGCGGTGCTCTCATCGGTTTTCGCGGCCGTCTGGGCCGCGCTGAACGTAAGCGTAAGGGTCAGGAAACAGAAAGCCGAGGAGAGAAGAAGGCGCAACACATACATGTCTTACATCGCTGAATGCGAAAAGACGATAAAGGAGCGCGTGGACTGCATAAGGTCTGACATGTGCCGTCTGTATCCTGAGACAGGAGAATACATAAAAAACGGCGCCGATCCGTGCATTATGTGGAACAGCCTGCCCGATGAGGAAGGCAGCATAAGAGTAAGGACAGGGATCGGGAATATAAGGAACCCTCTCGATATAGTTATTCCCAAGGAAAGATTCGCAAGTATCGATGATTCACTGAGGGACATCCCGGGACGGATAAGGGACAGATATGAAACGATCAATGCATGTCCGTATCTTGAAAAACTGACCCCGGGAACTATCACGGGTTTTTACATCGGCGGTGAGGATGACAGGCAGATGCTGTCAGCGTTCATAATGCAGCTGGCTATGTCATTTTCGCCATCTGACCTGAAAATCACTGTAAGTGTTGATGCCGAAATGGCACGTTATTTCATGTGGACATCGGTACTTCCTCATACACGTGCGCCAGACGGATATAAAATGAACGTCGTCATAACGGATGATGATCTGTTTGCGTTCTCGTCTCTGGCCCAAAACCCGGCCGTTCTTGTAAGAAGGAGGGATGAAAGCTTTCCGGCAGGGGTTGACCGCATAGTAAACGGCGCAAACAAAGATATTGATCATGACAGGCTTGTACCGGAACTTGCTTTTTCATATGCGGCGCAGCTGTCGGGTCTTTGGAGCGGAAGGGATGATGCGCGGCTTATGCCTGAATCTGTACCGCTCGGAATGCTTTTTTGCGTCAGAGGGGCTCCCGGGGAATACATCAGCACGTTATCATGCTTTATCCGGAGAAACTATGAAAAAAACGATATAACATCTGAAATATCTGCGCCGATAGGCCTGAAGACCGGCGAGGAAAGGGTTTTCCTTGATCTTCATGAAAAAGCACAAGGGCCGCACGGACTGATAGCAGGAACAACGGGAAGCGGCAAAAGTGAGCTGCTGACCACGATGATCCTTTCTTTCGCTTCAAGGTATCCCGCCGACAAGCTTGCTTTTTTTCTTATCGACTATAAAGGCGGGGGAATGTCTAATCTCTTTTCAAAACTGCCGCATCTTATCGGGAACATATCTAATCTTTCCAGAACAGACGCACGCAGAGCAATGATAGCGCTGAAAAGCGAGAATGTCAGGAGGCAGAGGATTTTCGCTGAAGCCGGGGTGAACAGCATAAACGGATATACGAAGCTCTATGATGACGGGGTTGTGAAGCTCCCCCTGCCGCATGTGCTGATAATCGTAGATGAATTTGCCGAACTGCGCAAGGAGGAGCCGGATTTCATGGACTGCCTCATAAGTGTTTCTCAGATCGGCAGAAGCCTGGGGATGCACCTGATACTGGCGACTCAGAAACCGGCAGGGGTCGTTGATGACAGGATAAGGAGCAATTCGGGGTTTCGGATAGCGCTGAGACTGGTCGACAGGTCGGATTCGATGGACATCATAGGAAGAGCCGATGCCGCGGACATAAAGGAGAGCGGGAGAGCCTGTCTTCAGACGGGTCCGGGGAACGATATCACGGTGTTTCAGAGCGGATATGCGATGTGTCCCGTATCCCCGGCGGGTGAAAGACCGCGTATATATGACAGCTTCCTTCTTGAAAATGAGATCGTCCAGGAAAGACGGGACGAGTTTTCGGCAAATACGACGTGGTTCGAGCTTTTGATGAAGGCTATCATTGCATGTTCGGATAAGAAAAAGCCGGAGAAGCTGTTTCTCCCGTCGCTTCCGGCGCACGTGCATGACGACCGTGCATTTGCTGTATATGACAACCCTTATGAGCAGAAATACGGCCTGGCCATGTATGAACCGAAAGAAATGGGGCATGTACTCATATCCGGCAGGAGCGGAAGCGGTAAAAGCGAGCTTGCCGGCACGCTGGTGCGGCGCCTTAACGGAAACTTCGCCGTATATGTTGTCGATTTCGGAGGAGGCGTGCTGAAGAGCTTTTCCGCATGCAGCTGGTGCGGCGGATACGTTACGGATGAGGAGCCGGAAGATATACTCCGGATGGCTTTATTTCTTTCAGATGAGCTGACGGCAAGAAGAAAAGGCTTTGGCAACTGTCCGGCTGATGCCGTGCTGGTGCTCGATGACCTGATCGGAATAAGGAAAGCCGGTCCTGAAGCATACGAGCATATTCTGCGCATACTTACGCTGGGGAAAAGCGCAGGGATCACGGTTATAGCTACGGCGGACGGAGGCATTCCGGCAAGAGAGGAAAGGCTTTTTGATACCGGTCTGTTCCTCGGGAATGAGGAAGCGTATAAAATCGCGGGATTTCTGAAGGCTCCGGCAAGGGATGTACCTGAAGCCGGAGATTTTCCCGGAAGGGGAGTAGGCCTGTTCTCAGGCCGGGCGCTCGAGTTTCAGGCAGTAAAAGAGGACGGTCCTTGCATAAATCCAGCAGGGATTGTGGCGCCGCATTTTCCCCATGTACCGCAAAAACCGTCTCTAGAGGAGCTTCTTACGCGCTCGATTGAAGAAAGGGGCGCTTTGGCCGGATTTCCCGTCGGATACGAAGAAATAAGCGGCAGGATATATGATCTTCCTCTGAAGGACATACGGTGCCTTCTTGTCGGAGGCAGGCCATACAAGGGAAGACATACGTTTCTTTTTATCATATCAGCTGTAGCGGCCAGATACGGCAGGACCTGCGTCAATGCCGTTACTTATGAGGGATTCATATCGGCATGCAGGGAAGGGGCAGATGTAGTCATTTCCGGATGCTTTGAGGACCTGCTGGACGGATTTTACGGGGAAAAAAGAAGCAGCGGGGAGGAAGAGGAGATGGCCGGGTATTTTGAGAATCCGAAGTTCCATACGGGTGATGAAAAAAAACGGCCCCTCGTGGCGGCGGTGATCGGAAATGATGCCGGCATCCGGTTCGCAGGAAGGAAAATCTACGAGGCAGCAGTCAGAAATCCGTATGCCGTATGCTTCGGAGGAAGTCTTGATGAGAACAGGAATTTTGACTTCTCGTACTTAGCGTTTTCGGAAATACAGAAGTCACATAACAGAGGAATTGCGACAGTTATCAAATATGATGAAAAAACATATCACGGACCTATAAATGTACCTATGATATTTGATGTGGATAACTCACAAATTCAGTAAAACAGAGGTTTAGTAACGGATGATATCTATTGAATTGATCATTCCCGAACGGGAATTGAGACTGTGCGTAAGGGTCAGAAAACGGCTGAAAGTTGGTGAACTGAAGAGTTTTCTGAGAGGTTTTTCAGGGTTGGATAACGGCTGCTTTTTTATAATCGACGGGCGGAATAATGTTCCTGACGATGTGACATTATCTGAAGCAGGCATCCATGACGGAAGCGGGGTGATCATCGGAATTGAAAATGATGAGCATTGACTATGCGATGATGAGTGAAAAGCTCGTAAAACTTATGGAGGATTACGCAAGACTCCATGAGGAGATCTCCAAGATCGCCGAATATACGGCATGTCTCGATATATTCTGGGACGGGGACGCTAACAGCGCATTCATGTCGCTGATAGGCGATGACATGGTAAGGGCCGGGATACTTACGGCCAGGATAGGTGAAGCAGCAAAAGCACTCCGGAAAGCTTTTGACATCTATGTGCAGAACGAAAAGGAGGTTTTGAAGATGATAGGAGAGAGAATATGACAGGTAAGAGCAAAAAGGAAATCGAAATGGATTTTTCAAGAGCCATAAATCAGGCTCAGGAACTCGAACATCTGGCTGATGATCTCAGCAGGGCAGCGAACAGCGGAGTGGAGGCTGCGCTCCTTGTTCTGATGAACAGCTGGAGAGGTGATGCAGCCCGGTCAATGGAGCTGGCCAGCAGGAGTACAACCGCCGAAATATACAGGACTGCAGACGATCTCATGCGAATAGCCCGAAATATCAGATCGACGGCAGATATAGTGTACAGGGCAGAAAAAGCTGCGGCAGACATCTGTTTTTGACCGAGCAAGTCGGTAGTTATGTAAACAAGAAAGGAGAAGGATAACAAATGTCATTTTATCAAGTGGACAGCAGTCAGCTGAGAGGAAAAAAAGATGAACTTGCTGCACTGATCCATAGGTTCAGGCAGGAGAAGGAGTCGCTATGCGCAAAGGAACTGTCGCTCAGATCTATGTGGGAAGGCGCCGCGAATGACAGCTTTCATGCAGAATTCATGCGAAATGCCGGTCAGATGGATGCATTTGCGGAGGTCATGACAAGGTACATAAGCGTCATCGGATACATAGCGGACAGATATGATATGGCTGAGCAGAGAAATGCAGGGAGGGTTGTGTGATGGAAAAAATGCTTAAGGTTACGCCTGAGAAGCTCATCGAAGCTGCCGGTGAATTTCAGAACACCGAAGCGAGCATAAGGAGCATTACTGAAGAGATGATTTCTATAGTTGACGGATTCAAGCCGGTCTGGCAGGGCGAGGCGGCTACAGGGTTTGCTAACAGGTTCTCGTCGCTTTCGGCTGATATGAACAAGCTCTATGCGATGATAAGGAAGCATGCGGATAATCTCACCGAAATGGCCAATGAATACAGGCAGGCAGAAAGTGAGAGCGGAAACCTTGCCGGAAGTCTTGAAACGGGGGCAGTGATTTGAGCATGCATGTGTGCGGACAGACTCTTGTGCTCGTTGACAATGACGCGACTGAAAGTCCTGTCAATCAGAAGATCGTAAAAGCAACGCTGAAATACATTTTCTACCATATGCCGGAGAACAGGACTTTCTGCCTTTGCACTTATGAGCATGATGTTTCATCGGATGAGGTTTTTTCCGGCGATGTTAACGATCTTGTCTGCGCGGCCGACGGTATCGAATTTTCGCCGAAGGACTCAAATCTTACGGATACTCTTTCTGAAGTCGTGGGAAGATGGAAGAACTCTGACTTTGCCTGCCGGGACATCGTGGTGTTTACCGACGGTCTTGAAGGAGGTGCTCTTGGCCACGAAAAAGAGGAGATGTATTATCTGCTCGAAAACAGCGGATATCCTGTGTACATTGTAATGCTCGAACAGGATAATAACGCGGAGGCGAGAAAGCAGCTGTCGGCTATAGCGGTTACCTCAGGCGGACGGTTGTTCTCTTCAGAGTTTGAGGGCTCAGACGCAGAGGTTGACAGGCAGCTGACGGAGATGATCTTTTCCGCGATGGATGAATATGCCATCGGCCATTGGGGGCAGTACGAGGAAAGTGAGGATTTTTCCGAGGAGTACTTCGAAGGAGAGGATTATGAAGGAGAAGATACGGAAGATGAGTATACGGAGGATGTGGAAGCCGAAGAATACGGGGTGGAGGGTTTTCCTGAAGACGGCGTAGTCTATGAATACAGCCAGGATCAGGGATTCTTTGCAGGTACCGGAGCACTCATCCTGTCCGCCGCGCTGATCCTTGCAGGTCTGCTTGCGGGTGTTCTCGGCGGTTTTCTTATCATGAAGAGAAAGCGGGCCGGGCATACCGTCAGGCAGGTTCCTGAATACGAAGAGTACTTTGATGACTATGAGCTCTCCGGAGCAGACACGGAGGCGCTCAATGCTCCGGATGATGGCGCAACAAGGCTTCTTTCCGGAAGCTGCAGGATGCTGACGCTGACGGATAATAGCGGATCGGGAAGAAGCTACCGTGTGTGTCTGACTGCCCCGATGAGCGTAGGGCGGGGTGACTGCGATGTGATGATAACCGGAGATGATGCGCTGTCGAAGCGGCACTGTGAGCTGTATGAAAGTGACGGAAGCATATACGTCCGGGATCTTGCTTCGGCAAACGGCACAAGGGTGAACGGTGTGAAGGTATCAAGAGAAAAGCTAAAGAACGGTGACGAGCTCACGATCGGAGCGAGAACATACGCGGTGGTGCTTGAATGAGCGGAAATTATACTGAAGAGGAACTTCTTTTATTATCGAATTTTGTGTATATACCTGCGTGCCTTTCAGAGCGTCCGATAGCCGAGATCATCGGACAGTTCAGGGATGCCGACGGGAATTTTACGGAAGAGAGCGTATATCCCGCCGCAGCGTCTGGCGGGATGGGGCTTTCGGATGTCAGGACCGTCTTTGAGAGGATCGATGAAAGGATAGAAGAAAATCCTGATTTCGGGACACTTTCAGTTTCGAGAAAACTTGATGAAAACGATGTGAGAGCGCTCTGCTATACAGATGCTAAAGATAAAAATCCAGTAGTCGTCTTCAGGGGGACGGGAGGTACACAGAATGCGTGGCGCGATAACTTTGAAGGGGCATTCAACGAAGATACGAAAATACAGAAGATCGCGGATGATTTCATAAAGAATGACTGCGGCATCTATACGGATATTACCGTAACAGGCCATTCGAAGGGCGGGAATCTCGCTCAGTACGTTACGGTAAAGGAAACGGAGAAGATCGGCCGGTGCGTATCATATGACGGCCAGGGCTTCGGGGACGATTTTCTGCAGGAATATTCGGACGCTATAAAAGCGGCGGCTCCGAAGATCAAGTCCATAAGCGCTTACAATGATTTCGTGAACATCCTTCTTACTGCCATAGCCGGAACGTGCATATATGTCGAAAATGAAAGCTCGGCTGCAAGCGCGCATTCCCCGGTAACACTTCTTACTGAAAATACGTTTGATGAAAACGGTGATTTTTCAAGCGAAAGAGCGCAGGGTATCGTATCAAAGGAGCTCGGAAGGATCACGCAGGTGATCACTGGAATGCTCGCCCCTCTCGGGGATGGCGATAAACAGATAATGAGCAATGCAGCCGGGACGGCTGTCTCGCTGGCTCTTACATCAGGCGGAGAAGATATCGTTAACACCAGCGTTGCTCCGGCCATGGGAATAATCGCCGCAGGACTTGTTTCTAAGATTACAGAACCGGAGATGATAGCTCCGGCATCTCTTCCGGCAAAAAGCGTATACGTTGACACGGCTGCATGCATGCAGGTAATACGCTGCCTTGACGAGCAGATACCTGTAATAGAAAAGACCATCAGGTCGGTTGATGCTATAAGAGGGGATCTTGCTTATACGATAAGCTCAAAACTCTGCGCTGAACGTGCGCTTTTTGCGGCGTGTGAGAAACTAGCAAGAATCAAAGGTTCGATTGAAGCACTGTCGGAGATGATCGGAGCTGTTTTAAGACGCTATGAGCAGGCCGAGACAGAAGCCGCAGCGCTAATGACGTTCTGAACTTCTCAGATTACAGGCCATAGTACGGATTATCGCGTTCTTCTGGGTAATATAATATCTGACTATATCTCCGTTAGACAAACGGAAGCCTCCGGCCGATACAGACTCTATGTGGTGGACGTTCACAAGGTCTTTTCTGCATTTAATGAAACACCCGTAGGATTCGCACTGCCTTGCGACCGATGAGATGGAATCGGTGACATCGAGGTAATCCCCGTCTGAAAGACACAGCCGTGTTAAGAACTTGTCAAGAGGGATCGCCCTTACCAGTTCGTCATGTTTGATGAAACGGGTTTCTTTCTGGCTTCTTGCTTCAATGAGCGGTGTTTTGCGCTTCGCCCACTCAAGTGCTACATCGGTAAGGTGGCTTATCTGCCCGGCATTTATGGGCTTTTCGATATAAATGATCTCTTCGGGGGCATTAACGTAGGATGAATAGTTGATCGTCGACTGGCAGAGGACGATAGGAGCGATGATGCCGCGCTGGCGGAGTTTTTTTGCTATTTCCATTCCGTTTGCCGCACCTTCTGTAACATCGACGAAGAAGATGTCGTATTTTATCGGTGTAGCCATCAATGCCTCTTCGCTTCCGAAGGAATCGATATAGAGAACATCATAGTTATCTTTAAGGCGCTTATCTTTTTCGCGCGAAAGAAGCCGCTCGAGCTGCTTGCGGTCAGCTATGTTGTTGTCGCATATTGCAAGATATATGGTCATATCAGTCTCCGTAAGTATTACAGTATCCTGAAGTTCAGCGGCGCCAGGAATATGAAATAGACGAGTATGAGCACCTGTATTATGAGTATAATAGGAATTCCTATGTAGAATCTGGGCTTCTGGGTTTTATGGTGAAAAATCCGCATCCCCAGAAGACACCCTAAGCTTCCGCCGAATATGGCAAAAAGAAACAGGGTGGCTTCAGGAATGCGCCATTTATTCCGGCGGGCCTTGCCTTTGTCAGCTGCCATCGCTATGAAGCCCGCCAGGTTTATCACCAGAAGATAAACGGTTATGTAAGATATTACTTCCATATCAGATTATCTGTTCTTAAGAGCTTCCTGCATCTTCATTGCGCGGACCTTGCATGAGAGGCCGAACAGATTGATGAAGCCTGTAGCGTCGTGATGATCATAAAGATCGCCGGTCTTGAAGCTTGCGATGCTTTCGTTGTACAGAGAATACGGTGAAGTTGTTCCGGCTTTGATGATGTTTCCTTTATAGAGCCTGAACTTTACTTCTCCGGTCACGTACTTCTGCGTGCTCTCTATGAAAGCGCAGACTGCCTCGCGCAACGGAGTGAACCATTTTCCTTCATAGACTATCTGAGCGAGCTTGTTGCCCATATCTTTTTTGAGGGCATATGTGTCGCGGTCGAGAATGAGCTCTTCAAGCTGCTGATGAGCTTCCATGAGGATAGTTCCGCCGGGTGTTTCATAAACACCGCGCGATTTCATTCCGACAACACGGTTTTCAACGATGTCGACGATTCCGATCCCGTGTTTGCCGCCGAGAGCGTTGAGCTTACGGATAATATCTGAAACCTTCATTTTCTCGCCGTTTATGCTGACGGGAACTCCTGCTTCGAAAGCCATCGTAACGTATTCAGCCTCGTCGGGAGCCTTTTCGGGAGTTACACCGAGCACAAGAAGATGCTCATAATTGGGCTCTTGCGCGGGATCCTCGAGCTCGAGGCCCTCGTGGCTTATGTGCCAGAGGTTACGGTCACGGCTATAGCTGCTGTCGGCTGAAAATGGAAGATCGATCCCATGATTTTTGCAGAACTCGATCTCAGACTCACGGGAATCAAGCGTCCACTTATCATCACGCCATGCGGCGATTATCTTAAGATCGGGTGCAAGAGCCTTGATAGCAAGCTCGAAACGTATCTGGTCGTTTCCTTTTCCGGTAGCGCCGTGACATATTGCTGCAGCTCCTTCCTTACGAGCGATCTCTACGAGCCTTTTAGCGATGACAGGCCTTGCCATCGAGGTTCCGAGAAGATATTTATTCTCATATACTGCGCATCCCTTCACGCAGGGCATGATGTATTCGTCGCAGAACTCATCAACGACGTCTTCAATGTAAAGCTTGGCTGCTCCGCTGGCCTTCGCACGCTCCTCGAGACCGTCGAGCTCGCTTTCCTGGCCGCAGTCTATGCAGCAGCATATTACTTCATAATCATAATTCTCTTTAAGCCAGGGAATTATCGCGGTTGTATCAAGGCCGCCTGAGTATGCAAGAATTACTTTTTCCTTCATGATATGTACTCCTCCTGATCGATGGAAATATAAAATGGTATCTGGCACTGCAAATACTAACTCACAATTGTATAAAATGCAATACCCAATTTGCGAACTTTGAGAGATTTTTTAAGAAAACAGTTGACATCGGCGATAAAACAGGTAAAATGAAAAATGCATAATATGCACAAAATGATGAATAATATGCATAAATAACATCAGCATCTGCATAAAATCATTGTTTGAGTTATTCATGCGTTTATTGTAAAATCTGTAAGGATGTCTGCATATATTCAGGAAGGGATCTGATGATGAAAATCAGGCCGATGACAATAGAAGATTACGAATCCGTGCATGCTCTGTGGATGACGATCAAAGGATTCGCCATACGTTCCATCGATGATTCGAAAGAAGGCGTGGAGAGATTTTTATTAAGAAATCCCAAGACGAGCGTTGTCGCCGAACTTGACGGTAAGATCGTCGGTGCGATACTGTGCGGGCACGACGGCAGAAGGGGATGCCTGTATCATGTGTGCGTTCATCCTGATCACAGACGGCGAGGCATAGGAAAGTCCATGGTTGTATTCTGCATGAATGCACTGAAGGAAAGCCGGATCAGCAAGGTCAGCCTTATAGCTTTTACCGCGAACGATGTCGGAAACGCATTCTGGAGGACGATCGGGTGGACAAGACGAGAGGACCTGAATTATTACGATTTTGTTCTCAATACGGATAACATAGTGAATTTCAATAAATAAAGGAAAGAATATGAGTATGGAGATAATTGACGGCGGAGTTACCGCTGCGAAGGGATTCAAAGCTGCAGGAGTTGCGGCAGGAATAAAATATACGGGCAGGAAGGACATGGCGATGATTTTCTCAGAAAAGCCGTGTGCGGTTGCCGGAATGTTCACTTCGAATGTCGTTAAGGCGGCTCCCGTCAGATTCGATATGGCGATCGTCAAGGATTCGCCGTATGTTCAGGCCGTTGTCGTAAACTCCGGTATCGCTAATGCGGCAACAGGCGAGAAGGGGATGAAAGCATGCCGCGATACAGCCAAGGCTTGTGCGGATGCTCTTAATATTCCTGCAGATGCAGTGCTCATCGGCTCGACCGGTGTCATCGGCGAGCAGATTCCGATGGACAGGATAATTCCGGGCGTTTCGGCGCTTGCGAAAGAACTGTCTGATACGAGAGAAGCGGCAGGAAATGCGGAAGCGGCGATCATGACAACAGATACGGTACCGAAGGAAATAGCTGTAAAGACGGATATCGGCGGCAAGACGGTCACGATCGGCGGGATGAGCAAGGGAAGCGGCATGATCCACCCGAATATGTGCACCATGCTCGCATATATCTGCACTGACTGCAGCATTTCAAAAGAAATGCTTGAGCGTGCCGCCCATGCGGATATTCCCGATACTTTCAATATGATAACCGTCGACGGCGATACGTCGACGAACGATACATACCTTGTCATGGCCAACGGCCTTGCGGAAAATCCGAAGATAGAGAGCGAGGGCGAGGATTTTGACGCCTTCATGGAGGCGCTTCACTATGTTAACGTTTATCTTGCGAGGAATATGGCAAAGGACGGAGAGGGTGCTACAGCACTCTTTGAGGTGAAAGTCATTCACGCCGATACGAAGGATAATGCAAAGACTCTTGCGCGTTCCGTGGCGGGTTCGTCGTTGTGCAAAGCCGCGATTTTCGGCCATGATTCGAACTTCGGAAGGTTTCTTTGCGCTATGGGCTATTCGGGCGCAGGCTTTGATCCTGAAAAGGTTTCGCTTGAGTTTGAAAGCCGCGCGGGCAGAATATGTGTATTTGAAAAAGGAATGAAGACCGCATACTCGGAAGATGAGGCCACTGCCATTCTTTCTGAAGATGAGGTTACTGTCATAGCCGATATGGATGAAGGAGATGCAAAAGCTACGGCATGGGGATGTGATCTGTCATATGATTATGTTAAAATAAATGCCGATTACAGGTCGTGATACAGGATCTGATGGCAAAAGAGGGGAAAGACATGGAAGAAATCTATAAGGAAAAATATCTGCAGAAAGCGGAGGTGCTCATCGAGGCGCTTCCGTACATACAGCAGTTCAACAGGAAGGTCATCGTCGTCAAGTACGGCGGAAGCGCTATGTCCGATGAAGAGCTGAAAAAGAACGTAATAAAGGACGTTACGCTCTTAAAGCTCGTCGGATTCAAGCCGATAGTTGTCCATGGCGGCGGAAAGGATATTTCCGCTTGGCTCAAAAAGATCGGAAAGACCAGTGAGTTCGTGAACGGACTGCGAGTGACCGACGCAGAGACGATGGAGATAGCCGAGATGGTTCTCGGAAAGGTGAACAAATCGCTTGTTTCGATGGTCACGGAGCTCGGTGTCAAGGCGGTCGGCATATCCGGTAAGGACGGCGGGCTTCTGACGGTTGAGAAAAAATACTCGGACGGAAGAGACATCGGTTTTGTCGGCGAGGTCACGAAGGTAGACACGAAGATTCTCGAGGACCTGCTCGAAAAGGATTTTCTCCCGATAGTCGCGCCGATCGGCCTCGACAGTGATTTCAACACATACAACATAAACGCGGATGATGCGGCATGCGCGATAGCAAAGGCGATGGGGGCAAATAAGCTCGCGTTCCTTACCGATATCGAGGGCGTTTACAAGGATCCCGATGATCCGTCAACGTTCATTTCAAGACTTACGGTCTCTGAGGTGGATGCGCTCGTGAACAACGGATTCATAGGCGGCGGGATGCTTCCGAAACTCAAGAACTGCACTGATGCGATAAAAAGCGGAGTCAGCCGCGTCCACATCCTCGACGGCAGAAAGCCCCACAGCCTGCTTCTCGAGGTGTTCACCGACACAGGTATCGGAACTATGTTCTTTAAGGATGAGGAAAAAATATGAGTACAGAAAAGACTATTGAGCGCGCCGAAAATCACCTGCTTCATACTTACAACCGTTATCCGGTCGTTTTCGATCACGGCGAAGGCGTAAGGCTCTATGATGACAACAAAAAAGAATACCTTGATTTCTGCGCGGGGATCGCAGTCTATGCGCTCGGCTACGGCAACAGGCGCTATGAGGATGCCCTGAAGAAACAGATCGAAAAGGTCATGCATATTTCGAATTATTATTATTCGGAGCCTCTTGCTGATGCCGCTGAGGCGATAACGAAAGCATCAGGCATGGAGCGCGTATTTTTTACTAACAGCGGCGCGGAGGCGGTTGAGGGCGCGATAAAAGCGGCGAGGAAATATGCTTTCTTAAAAGACGGCAAGTGCGATCATGAGATAATCGCGATGGAGCACTCGTTCCACGGAAGGACTTTCGGAGCACTCTCGGTCACGGGGAATGCTCATTACCGTGAACCGTTCGAGCCGATGATCGGGAACGTGAAGTTCGCGAAGTTCAACGATTTTGAAAGCGTCGAGGCTTTAGTCAATGACAGGACATGCGCCATAATAATGGAAACGGTCCAGGGCGAAGGCGGGATATATCCGGCCGATCCGGATTTTGTTGCAAAAATCAGAAAGCTCTGCGATGAAAAAGACATCCTGCTCATTCTCGACGAGATACAGTGCGGCATGGGAAGAAGCGGAAGCATGTTTGCTTTCATGCAGTACGGTATAGAACCTGATATACTGACTGTTGCGAAGGCAGTCGGCTGCGGAGTGCCGGTCGGAGCTTTTCTTATGAACGGGAAAGTTGCGAAAAGCTCTCTCGTGCCCGGAGACCACGGAACGACGTACGGAGGCAATCCTTTTGCCTGCGCGGCGGTTGCCGAGGTATTTAAGATATTTGAAGAAGATAAGATAATTGATAATGTGAATTCTGTTGCACCTTACCTTGAGAAGAAACTCAAGGAAGTTGTTTCTTCCCATGATTTTCTCATAGGAGAAAGAGGACTCGGTCTGATGCGCGGCATTGTATTCGATACGTCGAAAAAGAAACCCGGAGATGTCGTGAAAGCCGCTCTTTCAAACGGTCTCGTGCTGATAACAGCCGGTACGGATGTAGTCAGGTTTCTGCCGCCGCTTGTCATCACCAAGGCCGATGTTGATGAAATGATAGAAAAACTGACGATGAGTTTATCGGAGTAAATATGTTCAGAAGATGGATATGCGCCATTCTTGTCGCCGCTCTTGCGGGGGCATTATGGTATGTTTCCGTATCTACTGAGGATCCCGGGTACAGGGATACCGAAGATGCTGAAACTGTTCGGACGGACGGAAGCGAAGGCGGCGAAGAAGCCGCTGAGCCTGCATATACGGACGACGGAAGCCTGACCTTATGGTATACGGATGAAGCTCTCACCGATTATCTGACGGGAGTTGCTCTTTCTTTCCAGCAGGATCAGGGAGTAAAAGTGAATATAGTTCTGAAGGACGGCGTGGAATTCCTTGAGGCCATAAATGAAAATTCGGTTCACGAGGAAACCAGGACTGAAGCCATGCCGGACCTTTACATCACGAGTCACGATAATCTGCTGCGGGCATATCTGTCGGGGCTTGCTTCAGTTATTACAGATCCTGCGGAAATAGTTACCGAGGAGATGTATCCCATGACCGCGCTCGCGGCGGTGACCTGCTACGACCATTATGTTGCTTATCCGCTCTACTATGAGACGAATTTCTTCCTTTACAACAAAACCTACATGGCGTCTATAGCACAGACGAAAATCGAAGCCGAGGCGGACCTTGCCGAGGGCGAAGAGGCGACGAAGAGGCTTGAGGAAGAAGGTGAGCCTGAAGAGGTCGCTTCGGAGATCGAAACTGATGCCGAAGATGCAGGCGATGATGAGGCTATCGATTCCGAAAACCCGATGGGCGAAGAAGACGCTACTGCAGATCAGGCCGTTCTCGAGCAGCTTGCTACGATGATCCCTGCAACTATAGAGGACATCAAGACATTCGCGAACAACTATGATGCGCCCGAAGCCGTGGAATCCGTGTTCAAGTGGGACGTCACGGATATTTTCTATAACTATTTCTTTGTAGGAAACTACATGGACGTCGGCGGCGAGAACGGCGACAATGCATCTGTTTTCAATATCTACAACAGCCAGGCGGTTGAGTGCCTGCGAGCATATCAGGCGATGAACCAGTTCTTTACGATCGATACGAAGGTCGACAATTACGATAATATACTTCAGGATTTCATAGACGGAAAAATGGTTTTCACCGTTGCAACGACCGATGCTATCGCGAAAATACATTCGGCCAAGCGTAACGGCGAGTTCAACTTTGAATACGGCGTCAGCACGCTTCCGGATATTTCAAGCCTTTTGAAGGCGAGAGGACTTTCGGTCACGGACGCAGTCGCCATAAACGGCTATTCGGAAAAGAAGGCAGATGCTAACAAGCTTGCAACCTACCTTGTCAACTACAAGGCTTCCGACCTTTATATGAAGTCCGGCAAGGTCTCGTGCTGCAAAGGCGTCGAGTATGAAGACGCCGAGATAGCGAATGTCATGGCTGAGTATGAAAAATCGATGCCGCTTCCGAAGATGGTTGAAGCTACGAATTACTGGGTACAGCTTGAGATCGCTTTCACGAAAGTATGGAAGGGCGGCGATCCCGATGAGATCCTGCGGGATCTTTCGGACACGATCGGCGCGCAGATAGAGGAGATAAGTGCTAACCTGCCGACGCAGGAATCGTTCAACGCCGGGGCAGGGAGGTATGTACAATAAGGAGTGTCGCCCCCACCGGCATTTACACAAAAAATACACAATTTCATCACATTTCTATAAATTCTTAGGGAGAAAATGGGTTCAGTTGCAGAAAAAGAAGCGGCATGCCGCGATGCAAAAGAACATGATGAAAGGAAGGTAAGGATCATGAGCAGTTTTATGAAGAAATTAGGTGCAGGCGCCGTCATAGGTCTTGCGTTCGGTATATTGGCGGCATTCGGATTTATCGGAGTTACAAAGGTTTGGAAGATGGTCTTCCCGGCGAAGGCAGATGTTTCAGCAAAGATAGAAGCTGATATCGACAGGTCTGCAGGAGCGGAAGATGAGAGCGATAAACCCGACATTATCAGAAAGACTGAAAACAGCCAGAAGGTCGGAAACGCATCGCTGATGAAAGCGGTCGAGAACAGCAGCACCGAAGACAACGGCGAAGTCGGAATGAGCGTGACTCAGCTGGCTAAAAACAATCTCCCGTGTGTCGTATCGATAACGAATACTTCGGTTAAGCAGCTCCGCGATATGTGGGGAAACGGAATAAGGGAATATGAGGATGTTTCAAGAGGAAGCGGAATCATAATCGGCCAGACTGATGATGAACTCCTCATTGTTACGAACAGCCACGTTGTCAACGGAGCGGATTCGATAACTGTAGGTTTCGTAGATTCAGAGATATATGATGCAGTTGCAAAAGGTGAGGACTCAGAGATCGATCTTGCAGTTATCGGTGTCAAGATGTCTGATATCAAGAAAGAGACGCTCGACGAGATAAAGGTTGCGGTCATCGGCGATTCGGATAAGCTTCAGGTCGGTGAGCAGGTTGTTGCAATAGGTAATGCCATCGGCTACGGACAGTCGGTTACGACAGGAATTGTTTCAGCGCTCAACAGAGATATCCCGGATGATGATGCGGAGACATGCTATATACAGACGGATGCAGCGATCAATCCCGGAAATTCCGGCGGCGCGCTTCTTAACATGAAGGGCGAGGTCATAGGCATCAATTCAGCCAAGATCATGTCAACATACGTTGAAGGCATGGGATATGCGATCCCTATGAATGTTGCTGATCCTACGATCGAGACGCTCATGAACCGCAAGGCCAGGGATAAGGTTGACGACGACAAGGCAGGATATCTCGGAATAACCGGTGTTTCTGTGGATTCACAGACATCAACGATGTACGGTATCCCTGAGGGTATATATCTTCAGGAGATCATTGAAGACGGCCCCGCCGACGAGGCAGGCCTGCATAAAGGCGATATAATCAAGAAGTTCGACGGTGTTTCGGTATCGACGATAGCTGACCTGAGGAGCAAGCTTGATTACTACGAGGCCGGAGAAAAGGTTGATCTCATAGTCTGCCGTCAGGAAGACGGTGAATACGTTGATAAGACGTTCACGATAACGCTTTCGGCCAGAAAAGACTATGAAAAGACTTCGGACGACAAAGACAGCGATTCCGATGATAAAGACAGCAAAAAAGATGAACCGGACGAAAAAGATGATGAAAAGCCGGGACAGGATCAGTCAATCCAGGACTATTACGAACAGCTTCCTGACGAACTGAAGGAATTCTTCTTCGGATTCGGAAGATAAGCGACAGCAGGCGGTATCGGGGAACTCGGAAAGGGTGAACCGTGAATATAGGAAAAATCAAATATTGTGTTGCCGTGGCAGCCGTTATGGTTGCTACGGCTTTTTGTGGCTGTGATGACGAGGATGCCGAACTCATTCCGGTTTCAGATTCATCTCCTGCGGCGGAAACCGTAAAGGAATATGAAGAAAACAAGGAAGCTGAAGTAAGCTCGGGCGAAGAGACTGCCCATGCTGAGATCATGGTATATGTGTGCGGGGCTGTTATGAATCCGGACGTATATACGCTTGAATCCGGAAGCCGCCTCGTTGATGCGGTAGCTGCCGCCGGAGGTTTTGCTGAGGATGCAGGGGCTGATTTTCTCAATCTTGCATCGAAGGTAGCGGATGGACAGAAAATCTATATTCCGACGAACGCAGAAATAGAAGAGGCTTTTTCGGCGGATGACGGGACTTATGCGGCATCAGTTAACATAACATCAAACGCGCCTGGAATAGAGAATATTGGCGACGCCTCGGGAAACAGTCAAAACGGAACAGACGGAAAGGTTAACATAAATCAGGCAAGCAGAGAAACCCTTATGACTCTTCCCGGCATAGGACAGTCCAAGGCGGATCTGATAATCGCTTACAGAGAAGAAAACGGCGGGTTTAAGTCGATAGAGGACATAATGCTCGTCGGAGGGATCAAGGAAGGCCTTTTCAATAAGGTAAAGGATAAGATCTGCGTCGAATGACAGGAAAAGGGTTATGAACATACTCGTAGTTGATGATGAAAAGCTTATCGTAAAAGGACTCGCGTTCTCGCTTGAACAGGACGGGAATACCGTGGACACCGCCTATGACGGTGAAGAGGCTCTGCAGAAGATCAGGGAGGGTGGATACGATATCGTCATTCTCGACCTTATGCTGCCGAAGATCAACGGCTATGACGTCTGCTCTGAAGCGAGGAAGTTCTCGCAGGTACCGATCATCATGCTGACGGCAAAAAGCGAGGACGGTGACAAGATCATGGGGCTCGAATATGGGGCGGATGATTACATGACGAAGCCTTTCAATGTACTTGAGCTTAAGGCGAGGATAAAAGCCGTCATGAGACGAACAGGTCATTCGTCCGGATCAGGATCGAGAACAGCCGAAATTCCTGACGCTATAACGATAGGAAGCATCAGGCTCGAGATAAACAACAGGCGCTGTTTCATCAGCGGGAAAGAGTATAACCTCACTTCTAAGGAGTTTGATATCCTCGCCATACTGTGCGGGAATCCCAATGTCATTTTCCCGAGGGAAAAACTTCTGAATATCGTATGGGGAGCAGAGTATCCGGGGGATGTCAGGACCGTGGATGTTCATGTCAGGCGCCTGCGCGAGAAAATCGAGCCCAATCCGGGAGTCCCTACATATGTCCATACTAAATGGGGGGTAGGATATTTCTACAAGGAGTGACAATTGAGGGAAAGCATCGGAAAATTCAGGATAAAATTCAGCAGAAGCCTCAGACTTGACCTGTTTCTCATAATCTGTCTCGTAGGCATCATTCCGGGCGCGATACTGTCAGAGGCATTTCTTTCAAACTATGAGAAAAAGGCTGTCGAGACAAGGATCAGAACTGCAAAGGAACAGTGCCTCATAATATCAGACCATCTATATCAGCTCGGATATCCCGACGCGGCGGAAAACGGCACCGCTTCTTCCGAGCTGGCTCTTATCTCTGATCTCTATGACGGGCGCGTAATGCTGATAGGCCCCGATCTTAAAGCAGTTAAGGACACATATTCCAGATGCGAAGGAAGATACATAGTTTCTGCAAAGGCCGCAAGGGGCCTTTTAGGAGAGAGTTCATCGGAGTATGACAGCGATAGCCGTATGATCGAGATAGTCACTCCGATCTCAGCAAGGGATGCGGAACCTGTTGGAGTTATGTTAACCTACATCGGGACTTCTGATATCGCTTCTGTTCTGGAAAACTCAAGAAAACTGTGCACGCTTCTTCTTCTTGCTCTTTCTGCCATTGCGCTCGGAATCGCCATTGTTGTCGCGGCAAAGATCATCGGACAGTTCAGAAGGCTTTCGGCGAGCGTCGAGAACATCAGATACGGTTTCGACGAAGAAAAGATAAGCATATTCGACTACAGGGAGACAGCGCAGATCAATGATGCGTTCAATCAGGTCATTACGAGGATGAAGAATCTCGATGATTCGAGAAGCGAGTTCGTTGCAAACGTTTCCCACGAGCTGAAGACTCCCATAACGTCAATAAAGCTTCTCGCGGAATCTATTACCGCCGAACCGGACGCCCCGAAGGAACTGTACGGGGAGTTCATGAGCGACATCATTGCCGAGGTGGACCGTGAGGACAAGATAATCAACGACCTTCTTTCGCTGGTCAAGATGGACAGGACGGCAACGGACCTTAAGATAGAGAAGTGCGATATAGACACGATGCTCGAAGGGATCATAAAGAGGCTCATGCCGATAGCGGACAGGGACAAGGTCGAGCTCATATTCGAGACTATCCGTCCTGTGATCGCGGAGGTCGATGAGACGAAACTATCCTCTGCGTTCACGAACATCATAGAGAACGGAATAAAATACAATCATGAGGGCGGGACGGTGAAGATCACGCTCGACAGCGAGCCTATGCAGTTCGTTGTGACGGTTGAGGATACCGGTATCGGAATTCCGAAAGAAGATATCCCGAACATTTTTGAAAGATTCTACAGGGTAGACAAATCGCATTCGAGGGAGATCGGCGGAACGGGACTCGGTCTTGCTATCGCAAGAAGTTCAATACTCATGCATAAGGGGACCGTGAAAGTTGATAGCACGCCCGGAGAGGGATCGAGATTTGAAATAAAGATCCCGTTGAGCTACATCGTTGCCCCGGCTTCTGAAGCTGTACAGGAAAATGAAGCAAAGGAGGGCAGGCCTTGAGAAGAACCGTAATAATAGCGAGCGTTATTATAACGATTATTCTGACTGCGTGCAGCCGGAATACACCTGTTATCTCAGGGAACGCCATATACGTATACGATCTCACCGCGGATTCTGACAGGCTCGAGCCGTCAGCATACGAACCGGCCGGAGAAGAAACATCGGATCGCGTCGGTGAGCTGCTCGGAAGGCTTAAGGACGGGCCTGACGGGAATGGGAGCAGGTCGTCGATACCAAATGAAATAACAGACGTTTCCTTTAAGAGTGTTGCCGATTCTGTGATCGTCGATCTGGGCAGCGCCTTTGCTGAAACAGACATTATGCGGCGTCTGCTCTGCGAGGCAGCGGTAGTTAAGACTCTCTGCCAGCTGGACGGAGTACAGTCTGTCAGCTTCACGGTTGACGGAGCACCGCTGTGCGATCATCTGGGTGAACCGGTAGGAAGTCTTACGCCGGAGTCGTTCTTTGATGAAGACGGAACTTCTGTGCTCACACAGGAAAAGGTTGAACTGCATCTTTTTTTTGCGAGCGCTGACGGCCAGAAGCTCATTGAGAAAACCGAAACCGTGGAATATGACGTCAATACGCCGATGGACAGGTTCGTGGTCGAGAACATCATATCAGGTCCGAAAAGCTCTGACGCATTTGCAACGGTTAATCCGTCAACGAAGATCAATTCGGTTACGACGCTCGACGGAACATGTTATGTAAACCTTAGCAAAGATTTTCTCAACAAGAAAACTAACGTTTCTTCTTCAGTCATGATATATTCTATAGTCAATTCTCTAGCACCGGTTGAGAATATCAACAAAGTCCGCATCCTTATAGACGGGGATGCAGGTGTTGAACTCGGTGAGTACAGTCTTTCAGGCCCATTTGAAAGAAATCTCGAAATAACTGAATGATCATAGTCGCGGAGGTGTTGATGTGGCTTCAAGACGGCCTATGTGCTTTGTCTGCCTTCTTTTTCTTGCGGCGGTATACTTCTTTTCGGGAATGTCGCCGCCCGAGCCATCATTTTCCGTTGATGAATACGACGGACGGACGGTAACCGTATCGGGAACTGTTGCCGACAGGCAGATCAAGAACCAGACATTTCAGATATATCTAAAAGACGTATCATTTCATGATGATATCGGTCAGGGAACGAAGAAAACCGCTTTCCCGGATAAATCCTCAGGAATAATCGTAAAAACGGATACGCAGACCTTAGCGGAATATGCCAGGCTTGGCTCTAGGATAGAGGCGAGAGGGATTTTTGCGCCTTTTGATGTTCCGACCTGCGAAGGGCAGTTCGACTCGCGTAATTACTACATGATAAGGGGATATGAGGGGCAGCTGAAGCGGGCAAGAATACTGAAAAAGTCGGAAAGTTACGGGATTCTGACCGAGAACCTGCGCAGGATCAGGGATGGCTCGTTCGGGATACTTAAGGAGAGCATGAGCGAGGATGATGCATCACTTGTGGCCGCTATGACGCTGGGAGATAAGTCAGGCCTCGACAGAGATATCAAAGATCTGTTTCAGAACGCCGGAATCAGCCATATACTCGCACTCTCCGGGCTTCATATCGCATCGGTCGGAATGGCCCTGCTTTCGTTCCTTAAGAGGCTGGGGATGAGGGTAAAGGCTGCGGCGCTGCTTTCGGGAACTGTTATAGGACTTTATTCGATCATGACCGGTCTTTCCACCTCGACCGTAAGAGCGATGCTGATGTTTGCACTGTCAGTCGTTTCCGTCATAGCAGGAAGAACGTATGATCTCATGTCAGCGGCTGCTCTTTCCGCGGTTCTTATAGTCATAGAAAATCCGGGCTATCTGTACGACTCGGGTTTTCTCATGTCATTCGGTGCCGTTATCGGGATAGCATGCATTTTCCCGGTTTTCGACCGCATACCTGTTATCCTGCGGATTTCTGATTTTCCGAGGAGACAGTCAGGACCTGTTTCTGAAAAGCTCATCAATCTGTACAGGGCAGTTTGTATCACAGTTTCCGTTACGGTAGCCACTCTTCCTGTTACTGCTTCGTCCTTCATGCAGATTTCGCTCTGTTCGGTCCTCATAAATCTTATCGTCATACCGCTTATGGGAGTTGTGCTTTTTACAGGTTTTTCGGGCATCATCGTCGGTTGGACGGGCCTGAATCCGGCCGTTATATTAAAAATAACGCATTATATTTTATGGCTTTACAAATACCTCGGAAAAATTTCTGAAAAAATTGACGGAAATATGCTTATTACGGGCAAACCGGAGAAGTGGCAATCAATAACGTATGTCACCATTGTAATACTTGCCGTAATTTCAAACAATATTGTCTTAGGACGAAAAAATAAAAATAACACATACGCTAAAAATGTTGACCGCAGTGGTCGACGTAATTTGTTAAATGACGCTTGCAATCCTAAAACGGATATATATAAAATAACATATGTAACAGAGAACATATCTGACCGGCGGCGAAAGAAAAGAAAAAATATTCTTGTTATGACAGCAACCATTGCCATGTTTGGCACAGCGGCTGTGATCATTACGTGGCATCCGCGAAAGGAAGTCGAGATAAGGAACATAGATGTCGGTCAGGGTGACTGTGCGCTGATCATCGGTGACGGAATACCTTCCGTGATGATCGACGGCGGGAGCAGCGATGTGAAACTGGTCGGAACCTACCGTATTCTTCCGGTGCTGAAAGCCAACCGGGTCCCTGTAGTTGATTACTGCGTTCTTACGCATATGGATAACGATCATGTTAACGGGATGATCGAACTGCTCGAGGAGAGCGGATGCCCGGTCAGGATCAGGAATATTGTTGTGTCATATCCTGTATGGTCCAAAAGTTCAGAGAATTTTGAAAGGCTTGAACGGGCTGCGGACAATAAAGGGTGCAGAATCGTTTCTGTATCCGCAGGAGACGTCATAAAGGCCGGCGATATGTCAATGACGATCATAAGCCCAGGCCCGGAGGGAGCATCTGTTTCGGGATCTTCGGTTCCTTCAACGGATGAGAACGATAATTCTATCGTTTTCAGGCTTGATCATACAGACAGGGACGGTGGAAGATTCAGCGCGCTCTTTACCGGAGATATCAGCGAGAACGTTGAAAAGAAGCTTTCAGATCGTATCGGACGGGTAACGTATCTTAAAGTGGCACACCACGGGAGCAGATATTCCTCATCAGATGCTTTTCTTTCGAAGGTCATGCCGAAGGTATCGGTAATATCGTCCGGCGAGGGCAATTCATACGGCCATCCGCATGCCGAGACGTTAGAGAGGCTTGCGGAGACGGGATCTGTGATACTCCGGACCGATAAGATGGGAGAGATCATAATAAAGTACGATGATGGTGTCATGACCAGACGGACAGTGCTTGATGATCAGCTCGGGAAATAATTCCGCGTTCGGATTAAATAAAGAATAAAAAAATTAAAAAATAAAAGTACAATAAAAAAATCAGGAAAAAAATCTGTTGAGCTCCAGCGGCTGCGTAAGATTCCTCTTCGGACTGATCATGAGAGCGAGATGACTCATTTTGACCGCGTTGGTCGATATACTTTTTTGAGATTTGGGAATAAACATGCGATTGTGCGATTTCTGGCAGTTAAGCGCCGAAATAAGTTGATTCTGCGCGGTTTCTTCAATAGTTCCGCATTCAGAATGATCTTTGATCTGATTCTTTTATGATTGATTCATATAACGACCTTCGGAATATTCCAAATAGGAATACAATATCTCAAAACGGTATATAAGCTGTCAATATATAATATGACCACAGACCTTTCAAAAACCCACGTTTTACACGGAATATTGACGATAAAGAAATAGATTTTTGAATACAGCCGCAAATGACCAACAAGGTCAACGGAGTGAAATCTTACAAATACTCATCGTATAATATGGCTGAACGGCATGGTCGAACACTATGCATTGTAATAGCTGCTGCATCATATTATAATGATGGACATAGAAACGCTCGGAGGAACACGGATGGATATCAGAACGGATTACAGAAATGACGAGAAGCTCCGCTTAAGTCTTACAAAGCTTGCTGAAGCTACGTTCGGAATAGATCTTGAGACCTGGTATCAGAACGGGTTCTGGCAGGATGATTACATCCCTTATTCCGCAGTCGTGGACGGGAAAGTAGTGTCCAACGTTTCCGTGAATGTATGTAATATCAGATGGAAATCGCGCATCCGGCATTTAGCTCAGCTCGGAACCGTTATGACGGATCCTGCTTACAGAGAGAAGGGATATTCCCGTGCCGTAATGGAAAAGGTTCTTGCCGACTGCGAGCATTCGTTTGAGGGCATCTATCTTTATGCCGAGGAGCATATGGCTCCGTTCTATGAGAAATTCGGATTTTCCCGCATAAGTGAATATCAGTGCGTCAAATCGGTTAACATAAATAATCCATCTGAAGCAGAAAAAATAGCGATGGATTCAAAAGAAGAATGGGACAGAATGGTTGACATAATTCTAAGAAGAGAGCAGTATGGCGACCGGATCATGCTCGGCAACCCCGGCTTGTTCATGTTCCACCTCACAGGACCGCTTTCTGACTGCGTTTACTATCTGCCGTCATCGGAAGTTTATGCAGTCGCAGAAATGAACGCGGATGAACTGATTCTATACGCGATCTTCTCGAGCGAGAAAGTAAGCCTCGGAGATGCCATTGCCTCTTTCGGCAGCAGCGTGAAATCTGTCAGGCTGGCATTTACTCCTGAGAACAGCACAGGATTCGAACGTGTTAAGATCGAGGACAGCGATAACGTCCTTTTTGCTAAGGGTCAGATCTTCGAGAACATAAAGAACGACAGGTTCATGTTTCCTTCTATTTCACAGGCATGACAGAGCATTCAGCATTTTGCTGAATGCTCCGTGCAAAATTTCGCCAAAATTCACAAAAAATCAAATTAGGTATGTCATTTTACTACAACATATGGTATTCTATACGATGTGGGTGTACTTATTATAGGGCAGGCCCGGTAAAAATGGCGCGAACCTGCCAAGACATCTGCAAGGGGAATATAAGTGTTCAGGGTCTTTGTCAGTAAGATCCTACAAAGAATGAGGGAAGTAAAATGAGTGTGGAGGAAATGTTCGAGAAGCTTGAGGCAGTCGACGAAGCGTCGCAGCTCAAGGAGATTAAGCTATGGCTGTTTAAGGAAAGCGTAAGGCTCCGTGATGAGAAGCTCGATCTCGAGATGCTAAGGAGGGATTTTCTGAACGAGAGAGAGGATGCACGTGAGGAGTGCCGCAGGAATGAAGCGCGTCTGGAAACGAGGAGCGCTCAGATCCGCCGCGAAGAGGAGCTTATCGATCAGAAGCATGCCGTGATCAAAAGGGGTTTTGAGGAACTTGACCGTGACAGGCAGGCTCTTATCGCAAGAGAGAACTCCCTTAGGGAGAGAGAGGCGCAGCTTGAGGAGAGGATAGCCGGAAGCATCTCGCTTGAGAGCAAGGAAGTTAATGACGTATTATTCAGGGGCGCCGATAACATTCTCCTGATCAAGAAACGATATAAGGATCTTATGAAACTGTTCCATCCCGACTGTCTCGGGGGCGACACGGAAATGGTCAAGTCGCTCAACAGGACGTATGACCGTCTTGTAAAGGAATGTGATTCATATGGAAAGAGAAGGCGTGCATAGCGCCTTCTTTTATTTTCTGGAGGTAACATGAGAGCATATATTCTGCCGCATCCGCCTATAGCGGTCTATGAGGTCGGCGGCGAGGAAACCGCTAAAATCGAAGCAACCGAGAATGCGTTCGCTAAAGCCGCAAAGGATCTTGCATCGTACGATCCGGAAACGATAGTAATAATCTCTCCTCACAGCATCATGTACAGGGATGCATATTATATGGCAAGAGGCAGGGAAGGTGTCGGAAACCTGGCTAGGTTCGGAGCGCCGGAGCCTAGTGTTACCTATCGATATGATACGGAGCTTTCAGATGAGATCGCAAGGCTATGTGATGAAGCTGATATTCCCATTGCTTATTCCTCGGAAGGAGCAGACGAGATCGACCACGGAGCAGTCGTTCCGCTATATTATGTAAACCGGGAGTATAAATGCCAAACCATAGCGCCGTACAGGATTGTCCGCATTTCCCCTGCATTTTTCGACGATGATGAATTATATGAAATGGGCCGCCTCATTGAGAGAGCGATAGCTCATACCGGAAGGCGCGCCGTTATCATTGCGAGCGGCGACCTTTCACATAAGCTCAGGAAAGACGGACCTTACGGATTCATTAAGGAAGGTCCTGAATTCGATGAAGCAGTGACTTCTGTCATGAAAAGCGGAAATCTCGAGGATTTCGCGAAAATCGATAGGAGGGTGAATGAGCTGTCGGCCAACTGCGGATATCACGGATTCATGATGCTCGCCGGAGCGCTCAGCGGATACAGAATAACACCGGATTTCCTGTCCTATGAAGGCGTGTTCGGCGTCGGATACGGCATATGCATTTTCAGATGCGAGGACTGGTACGTGCGTCTTGCGAAGGCATCGCTCGAGAAATATATAAAGACCGGCAGAGAGCTTACCGCCGATGAGAAGTCGGAATTTCCTGATTTTCTCAGAAAGAACAGGGCGGGAGTGTTCGTCTGTATAAAGAAGGACAAAATGCTGAGAGGTTGCATAGGAACGATACTTCCCGCATATGAGCATACGCTTACTGAGACGTGCGCTCTTGCGATAAGTGCCGGAACGGAGGATCCAAGATTTCCTCCCGTTACGGCAGAGGAGCTTCCTTATCTTGACTATACCGTGGATGTCATGGGAACTCCCGAAGCTGCAGAGATTTCCGAGCTTGATGAAAAGAGATACGGGGTCATTGTGACCGCGGGCAGAAGGAGGGGACTGCTTCTTCCGGACCTTGAAGGAGTCGATTCGGTTGAAGAGCAGCTTGACATCTCTTGCAGAAAGGGAGGAATCGATCCTTCGGAGAAATATTCGATCGAGAGATTCATGGTAGAAAGGCACGTATGATCTGCGACAACTGTTCCCATAACTGCAATCTTACTGACGGCGCGATCGGGCTGTGCCATGCGAGGAGCGAAAAAGACGGGAGGATAGTCTGCGACAATTACGGAAAAGTCACTTCGCTCGCGCTCGATCCGATAGAGAAGAAGCCGCTCGCGATGTTTTTCCCGGGGTCGAAAATCCTTTCGGCCGGATCGTACGGCTGCAACATGCGCTGCGACTGGTGCCAGAACGACTCCATATCAAGAGGATACGTTGATGCAGATACGCTGACACCTGCGGAACTCGTCGAAATGGCGCTCAGTGCGAGGAGCAGAGGGAACATCGGAATCGCGTATACTTATAATGAACCTTCGGTCGGATTTGAATTTGTTATTGACTCAGCGCGGCTTGCAGCGGAAAATAAACTGGTGAATGTGATGGTCACGAACGGCATGCTTTCGCGCAAGCGTTCCGATGAACTGATGCGTTTCATCGATGCTTACAATATCGATCTAAAAACGGGCGTGGCCTCAAAATATGAAAAGATCGGCGGGGACATGTCCCTGATATGCGATAATATAAGAAGCATCCGCACGTATGGCAGGCATGTTGAACTGACTACGCTCGTTGTGCCCGGTTTCAATGATGATGAGGATGATTTCAGCGAGATCGTTGATTTCATCGCAAAAACAGACAGGAACATCCCGCTTCACATCACGAGATTTTTCCCGGCGGGAAACATGAGATCTGCCGCTCCTACGGACATCAATACGCTCCGCAGGTTCAGAGATATAGCAAGAAAAAAAATAAAAAATGTCTTTCTGGGGAATGTGTAAAATGAATAAGAAATCAATGATCAAAAAGAGTATCAGGGTTTGCATGGCCGGATTGCTGGCCATAGCATTTACGACATCTGTGTTTGCAACGGAGCTTCCGGCGACGGATCCTCTTGCGGTTATGCAGCTTCCGGCGGAAACAGATCCTTCGCTTGTACCTTTACCTGGAGCTCCTGTGCCTGAGGTCCCCGCAGCTGTTCCGGAGACTCCTGCGGTTCCCGCGCCTGAGATTCCGGTTGTTCCTGTTCCGGAAACTCCCGTGATTCCTGCCGCAACAGAGCCTGCAGCTGTGGTAACTCCTGTTCCTGCTGCTCCTGTTCCTGAAGTTCCTGCGGCACCAGATCCGGCTGTTACAGATCCTGTTTATCTTTTCCTCGCCAAGTCGGCGTTCATCGGCAATTCAGTCGGCGAGGGTCTTACGATGTACAACAACGCAAATAAGAAAATACCGCTCGGAAATGCGACGATGCTGACAAGGGTATGCTATTCGTTCGGAAATGACGCCGCGCGCAATTCAAAGTACATCCCGAGAGTCAACGGGGTGTCTATGCAGGCGAAAGATGCAGTAAAGGCGTGCGGCGCAGAAAACGTCTTCATCTGCATGGGGACCAATGATCTTGTCGGTTCATCAGGAGCCGAGAATGCATACAAGAAATATCAGCAGTATCTTCTCGGGATCATGACCGAAAATCCCGGAGTAACGATCTTCATCGAAAGCTGCACGCCATCAAGACCCGGAAGCAACGTGAGCAATGAGAAAATCACGGCTTTCAATGCATACATGAGGGGATACTGCGACATGTTCCCGAACATGTACTATGTCGACATAGCTACGCCGATGATGGATGGAACGGGATACCTTTCGGGGTCTCTGTGCTCGGACGGAAGCGTGCATCTTAATAACAAAGCATACGAGATCTGGGCGAACACGGTAAAGCAGTACATAGCTTCATATCTTATGGCGAAGTCTGTAGCGCGTGCGAAGGAGCGTGAGCAGGAAATTGCTGAAACACGTTCGAGATATGAAAAGAATATGAAGAAAATGGAAGAGAAGAAGCAGAAGCTTTTTGAAGAGAGAATGCAGGCAAAGCGTGAGGCGGAAGCTGCGGAGAATGAAAGAAGACGTTATGAGCTTCTGAACGTGCCGGATGAGGTAACGCTCATGCATTCAGTTCTTGCGAAGGAAGATGTTGAATCACTTACAGTTTTTGGTCCGAAGATGCTGCTCTCTATAAGCGAGGGTCCTTCGATCCTGTCCGATTCAGGCAAGTAAGAAGTCTTAAGAAAGTAAGAAGCCTTAAGTCAGAATTCTCTTTTGAAAAAGAAGGTCTGGATGCATTATCCGGACCTTCTTTTTATTCTTAATGAACTGCCCAGTCACCGGTTTCGGTTCGGTCAACGTTTATAATTCAGTCACCGCTTTCGGTAAATGAATCATCGTATTCCTCGGCGGGAGCATCAGTTTCAGGCTCAGAGGCCGCATCTGCTTCCTCATCTGCTTCTTCCTTTGAGGCAGCGACCTTGAGGTCTTCCTTGTAGTCGGCGATCTTCTCGTCCGCCGCTACGAGCTTGCTCATGAGCTCTGAAATGTCAGATGCCGGAGCGTCCTTATAGAGTTCATAATACTTCTTTCCGAGCTGGTAATAGTATTTCTGTTTCTTTGCTTCTTCTGCTTTGATGAGAGCCTGTAGCCTTGCGACTTCACCGTATTCCCTTGCTTTATCTGCCACTGTATTAATGGCATCTTCAAGCTTGTCTGTAAAATCTGACATTTTCTGGTCCTCCTATATACATAGTTCTGCTATGAGTGTTTCAACTCCGATCGTTTCATCGATGAGTCCGTTCTTGATCCGCTCATCGGTGCCGGCACATTTTTCTATGCCGGATGACAATCTGATTTTACTACTCTTTCTTGCGGCTGACAATGCCATTGTGGCCCTTTTGTCGCTGACAGAAAGAGCCTCGGACATATCCTTGATGCTCGCACCCTCATCGCTCATGCACATAAGATGGAACATCAGCCTGTACTGTTCCCGCAAGAGCGCGAGTATCGACCGCGGTTCGCTGTGGAGCTTAAGAAGATCTCTGTAAAGCGAGAATGCTCTTTTAAGATTATGCGCGATGATCGCATCGATCATCTGGAAAATCCGATCCTGCGCAGGCTCCGGACATACAGCATCGACATCTTCAGGATATATGGCGTCCCTTCCGAAAGTATATGATATGACTTTCTCCAGATCGTTGGAAACCTGCATAAGGTCATCGCCGGTGCGGGACATGAACATCTCGAGCGCGGATGAAGTTATCTTGCGGTGTTCTTTTGTGAGCCTCCTCACGATCCAGTCTTTCATCTCCCGAGGTGAAAAAGGGAGAAACTGGGCGATCGTTCCGCATTCCTTTGCTGCTTTTGTCTGCGCAAGCCTTGAATCGATCTTTTCCTCGGAGAAGATCAGGCAGGTGCTCTCCGGAATTTCGGGTATGAAATCGGCAAGCTCTTCGCATTTCTGCTCGAAAAACCCGGACCCGTCAACGACTATAACGCGCTTTTCCGAAAAGAAAGGCATGGTTTCAGCAAGAGAGATGACCTCATTGACATCGGTATCTTTTCCGCTGAAAACCGTACAGTTCATTTCGTCAGCATCCGTAACGAATGTCTTCTTCAGAACATCTTTAAAACGGTTGCGGTTGTAGCTTTCCGGCCCGTAAAGGACGTATATTTTCTTGTAGATTCCCTTTTTTATTTCTTCATTGAGAGCTTTCATGGCTGCATTATATCATAAAAATTTGACCAAATCCCCAAAACTGATAGCATAGCGCGGATTTTTGTGATAAAATACCTGATGTATGGGGGTAATTTTCCGAATCAGCACGGAAAAGCCAAATTTTACTTAAGAAGGAGAGAAATGAGGGAATGAAGAAAAAATCTTTCAACATGAACAAGATGCTGCTGCTTTTCAGCATGATCCCGCTCTTTGCTGCGGTTATAGTCATGACGGTAGTAGCGATAGTTCTTGTCAACAAGAACCTCGAGGCAAAGGTAGAAGATCAGCTTCTCGTTGCGGCGCAGGGACTCAAGAACTATACGGAGTATGACCTCAAGGCAGGTGCCGAGGAAATCGCATATGATGCGGAGTACATAGACTGCCTTAAGCCCTATGACGTAGACCTTACTGTCTTCGAAGGCGATACGCGTCTTTGCACATCAGTGCTTAACGACAAAGGTCAGAGAAATGAGGGCACGCAGGCTGCCGAGGGAATATGGCCTGCGGTAAGCAAGGGACAGACTTTCAAAGATAACAATACGAAAGTCGCAGGCAAGGACTATTTCGTTGTATATCTTCCTCTCTGCGACGCAAGCGGACAGATAATCGGTATGTCATTTGCCGGAACGCCGAGAGCCGACGTCGTTGCAGCAAGGAACCAGATCATCCTTATTTCGGTAATCTGCGCACTTATACTGATCGCAGTTTTCGTTGTTCTCGTTCTGCTCATTTCCAAGAAGATATCTAATCCGCTGAGAGAGACGGCAGACAGTCTTGAGACGATCGCAAAGGGTGACTTTACGGTTGAGAATGAAGCAGAGTCAATGATCGCCGAGACATACAGCCTGATCCAGTCTTACCATGGACTGAGAGAGAACATAAGCGGAATGCTCGGAAGCATAAACAGCCAGGCGAACGATCTCGCTACAAGAGTAAGCGATGTTGCGGATCTTGCGGAACAGAGCAATGCAGCTACAGATCAGGTAAGCTCGGCTGTTGCAGAGCTTGCAGACGGTGCAACATCGATGGCACAGAACGTCCAGAACATAAACGAACAAGTTATGGAGATGGGCGGACTCATCAACAACGTTGTAGAATCAGTAGATACGCTTTCCAATTCTTCATCAACGATGCAGCAGGCTAACAATGAGGCATATGGCTACATCACGAACCTCGAGAAGTCATCTGCCACGACGAAGGATGCAGTTGCAGGAATCAAGTCTCAGGTTGTCAATACTAACGAAGCTATCACAAGGATCACGAGTGCGGTCGGCATGATCACCGACATCGCAAGCCAGACGAACCTCCTTGCACTTAACGCTTCGATCGAGGCTGCAAGAGCAGGTGAGATGGGCAAGGGCTTCGCAGTTGTTGCTGAGAGCATCGGAAATCTTGCAAATCAGTCAGCAGAATCTACTGCAGAGATCAGAGCCATCATCGATGAGCTCACGAAGCAGTCCGAACAGAGTGTTCTCGCTTCAGAGTCAGTTGAAGAAGCTATCAACGAAGAGCAGAACATTCTCGTTGAGACGAAGAAGAGATTCGATGTCCTCAATACAGAGATCACAAATTCTGTTGCCGATATCAGAGGAATCTCCTCACAGACTGAGAGCCTCGAGAGCATCAAGGCAACGATCATCGAGAACGTCAGCGATCTGTCGGCGATATCTCAGGAGAACGCGGCAAGCACCGAAGAGGTTACCGCTTCAATGGAGAACATCGCTTCAAACATCAGGACGATCAGCGGCAATTCCGACGGAATGAACGACATTGCAAACAATCTCGTAAGAGCGGTCGGAGAATTCACTTTCTGATGACAGAGACTTTTATTTCAGAGCATAAGGCAGCGGCTAGCCGCTGCCTTTTCATTAGCAGATGATCGGAGGCTTCAATGAGAGACATGCCAAGGCCCGGCCAGGTATACAGGCATTTCAAGGGCAACATCTACAGGATCATAACGGTCGCGGTTCATTCTGAAACGGGTGAGGCGCTCGTAATATACAAAAGGGACGATACAGAGGAAAAATCATACGCAAGGCCTCTTGATATGTTCCTTAGCGAAGTTGACAGGAAGAAGTATCCCGATGTTAAGGACAAATACAGGTTCACTCTCTGCACGGAAGATGATCTTTCGGGGCTTGAAGGAAAGAACGGAGCCGTTTCTTCGGAGGGAGAACTCAACCCGCTTCTTGAGGCATTTCTTGATGCGGATACTATTTCGGATAAGCTTGACAGGTTCTACGACATGCGCAAGGCGTCAGATGACGCGATGCTCGATTATGTTGCGACATCTCTCGACCTTGATGTGAAAGGAACCGTAGAGGAAAAATATGCTGAGCTTCTGCGCGCATTAAAGGCGAGAGAAAAATATGAAAGCAGCAGGTTGCGCAGGTAGGATAATTCTTATATAATCATAGGCGGTGCGCCAATTGTCATGAAAGGACGGAAAAATATGTATTCACTTGATGATGTAAAAGCAGTTGACCTTGAGGTTGCAGAAGCGATAGAGGCCGAGATGGCCAGACAGAACAGCCATATAGAGCTGATAGCTTCTGAGAACTGGGTAAGCACGGCCGTTATGGCGGCAATGGGAAGCCCTCTTACGAACAAATACGCTGAAGGCTATCCGGGCAAGAGATATTACGGCGGATGCGAATGCGTCGATGTTGTTGAAGAGCTTGCCAGAGAACGTGCAAAGAAGCTTTTCGGCTGCGATTACGTCAACGTTCAGCCTCATTCGGGAGCACAGGCTAACATGGAAGTGTTCTTCGCTATGTTAGAGCCCGGAGATACGTTCATGGGCATGAACCTCGATCACGGCGGACATCTTTCACATGGTTCACCGGTGAATATTTCGGGAAAATACTTCAACTGCGTTCATTACGGCGTCAATGACGACGGATTCATAGATTATGATGAGATGGAGCGTATCGCGCTCGAGTGCAAGCCGAAGATGATCCTTTCGGGTGCGAGCGCATATGCAAGAGCGATCGATTTTAAGCGCATCAGACAGATATGTGACAAGGTCGGCGCTTACATGATGGTCGACATCGCGCACATCGCGGGACTTGTTGCGACAGGAATGCATGAAAGTCCGTTCCCTTATGCAGATGTCGTAACGACAACGACGCATAAGACTCTCCGCGGTCCCCGCGGCGGAATGATCATGTGCAATCAGGAAGCTGCCGATAAGTTCAACTTCAACAAGGCTGTTTTCCCCGGAATCCAGGGAGGTCCTCTTATGCATGTAATAGCAGCGAAGGCCGTATGCTTCAAGGAGGCGCTTTCGCCTGAATTCAAGGAATACGGAAAGAATATTGTTGCGAACGCTAAAGCTCTCTGCGACGGACTTCTTTCAAGAGGTCTTTCAATCGTATCGGGCGGCACGGATAATCATCTGATGCTTCTTGATCTACGTCCGCAGCAGCTTACCGGTAAGGAGATAGAGAGCCTTCTTGATGAGGCTCATATCACCGCCAATAAGAACACGGTTCCGAACGATCCTCAGAAGCCTTTCGTCACGAGCGGTATAAGGCTCGGAACTCCCGCGGTAACATCCCGCGGAATGAATACGGATGACATGGACCGCATCGCAGAAGCCATCGCATTCGTTGTTAAGGAAGGAAAGGATGGAGTTGTGAAGGCCCGTGCGATAGTTGACGAGCTTACGGCAAAGTATCCTCTTACCATGTAGATCAGATATGGTTTTTTCTAGTCTTCTGTTCATATTCTGGTTCATACCGGTTTTTTTCGCGGTTTACTGGCTTGTACCCGCGAAACTGCGCAATACTGTGCTTTTTTTAGGCAGTATTGTTTTTTATGCATGGGGTGAGCCCGTATATCTCATTCTCATATTCATTTCGATACTTGTAAATTACCTGGCCGGGATCGGGATAGAGCAAACAGAGGGGACCTTATCGAAAATCATTTTCATCTCATCTATGGTGTTTGATTTCGGAATGCTTTTCGTTTTCAAATACACCGGATTTTTCGTATCGAACATCAACGGGATTTTCGGAAGCAGCATAAGCGATCTGCATCTTACGCTTCCGCTCGGCATAAGCTTCTACACGTTCCAGATCGCTTCATATGTCATAGATCTTTACCGCGGGAAGATCAAGGCGGAGCACAGTCCGCTGACTCTCGGCACTTATCTCGTGATGTTCCCTCAGCTCATAGCCGGTCCGATAGTTGTGTATTCGCAGGTGAGCGAGCAGCTGCACAGCCGCCGCATCACCATGGAAGATGTATCGGACGGTATCGCGACCTTCATACTCGGACTTGCATCAAAGGTCCTTGTCGCTAATTCTGTCGGCGCGCTCTGGAACGACCTTGAGTCGATAGGCTATGAGAACATATCCATGCCGCTCGCATGGCTCGGTGCGGTAGCGTTCACCCTTCAGATTTATTTTGATTTCAACGGGTATTCCCTTATGGCTATCGGCCTCGGGAAAATGCTCGGCTTTTCGATACCCCGCAACTTCAATCATCCGTATGTTTCTAAGTCACTTACTGAATTCTGGAGAAGGTGGCATATGACGCTTTCAGGGTGGTTCCGGGAATACGTATACATACCTCTCGGCGGAAACCGGAAGGGGAAGATCAGAACTTATGTAAACCTATTCATTGTCTGGTTCCTGACAGGATTCTGGCACGGGGCAGGATGGAACTTCATCTGCTGGGGGCTTTTCTTCTTCGTGTTCCTTTCACTCGAAAAATCATTCCTGCTTGCATTCCTCGAAAAACATCCTGTCATCGCGAGAATATATTCACTCGTTTTCATAGCGCTGTCGTGGATGATTTTCGCCATAACCGATTTTGCCAAACTCGGCACTTATGCAAAGGCGCTTGTATCGTTTCCGAGCTTTAGCGCATGCACGGATGTGCTTTATTATATGAGAAATTACGGCGCCGTGATCATTATCGGATGCATTCTTTCAGCACCGTTTGTATCTGAACGGTTCGAGAGGATAAAAAGAAAACCGGCGGGGGTTGCGATACTGTCGGTCCTGTTTTTCGCGTGCATCTGCAGCTTAGCGGATATGGGCTATAATCCGTTCCTGTATTTCCGCTTCTGAACAATAATTATGAAGAAACTGATGAAATGCTTAACTGAATATCCGCTCATCCTGATCTTCTTTGCGGTCTGTGCCGGAATGCTCGCAGGTTACGTTTTCGGGAAGGACAGGGATTTTTCCGATATGGAGAACAGATATCTTCAGAAGCGGCCGAAAGTCTCGCTATCGTCTCTTGCTGACGGCTCGTTCATGGAATCGTTCGATACATATACCGATGAACAGGTTCCGTTCAGGAATGTGCTCGTAAAATGCAAGGCAGTTATGATCTGGCTTTCGGGTTCGTCGGAAAACGATGGGATAGCAAAAGGACGCGACGGCTATCTGTTCGATAAGGTCACCGCCGTAAGCGACAAGGCTTCGAAGAACATCGCCGCCATGAAGAATTTTGCGGCAAGTACGGACCGGGATGTTTATATCGCGGTAGCACCGACATCGACGTGGATCAACGAGGAAAAGCTTCCTGCCGGAATGCCTGTGCTCGATGAAAAAGCTTGCGCAGATCAGCTGAAAACGGCGCTTTCATCTGCACAAAATGCGCACGTCATCGATCTTTATGATGCGCTCCTGCCGCATAAGGATGAGCAGGTCTATTACCGGACCGACCATCACTGGACGACAGGCGGTGCAGGATATGCATACTCTGCCATTGCAGATGCGATGGGACTTGAAAAAAAGGATATAACGCAGTACGAAAAGCATGAAGTTCCTGATTTTCTCGGAACGCATTATGCGAAGTACAAAGGCGTGAACGTTAAGGCGGATACTATCGAGTATTATGATGTCCCAATAGATTCGCTCGAGCTTGAGGGCCGCACGGCATCTGACATGATGGATAAGGAGAAGCTCAGCGGATACGACAAGTATGCGGCTTTCATGTACGGAAACGACGGAAGATACGAGGTAAAGGCTGAAAAGGGTGCTGGGAGAGATCTCCTTATTCTGAAAGATTCTTACGCAAACTGCTTGATTCCTTATCTTGTTATGAATTATGATAATATAACAGTCATCGACCTGAGATATTTCGGAGGGTCGGTGGCCGAGGAGCTTTTAGCCGGAGGCGAAAAGGATGTGCTTCTTCTCTACAACTGGACATTCGTTAATGAAGACAATCATTTCTATAAAATGGTGAACTGATGAGCAAAAAGAACAAAAAAGGCGATACGCGCGAAGTAAAACAGATATATCTTTCCGAAGACGGCGAGAGCGAAACTTCCGTTACAACGGCAGTCCTTGAAAGACCGGATACAGACAAGGAATCGGACGAAAAAGGTAAAAAGGACCATTCAGTCCCTATCTACGGACACGGTGCAGATCACTCTGAGAAAGATGATATGCCGTCGCATCGGAAATCACGTGCGATAAGGATAGCCGCAGTTGTGTTCGCGATGATATTCTCGCTTCTTCTGTCGATGTCAGTCGGAGCAGGACTGGCTCTGTGGGACAGCAACAGAACTGTTGCTGATCTAGCGACGGTACTTAAGACAAAAGAGGTGAGTGCGATCACTGCCGCTAAAACACCGGTGAGCGCAAAAAACACAGAGGAAAAGAAAGCATCTTCTGACAAGGAAAAGAAGGAAGAGAAGAAAGAAGAGAAAAAGACGGTCAAGGAGGAGAAGGCGGATTACGGTTCCACGCTGTCTGCGGACAAGCCGGGAGTGAACGCTGTATCTAAGGCAGGGACCAAGGACGAGATCGTAAGTCCGGAAGATGAGGAAGAACCTGCGCTGATAGATCCGATGGCCGATTATCCGCTGGAGTTTTCGACCGTTGATGAGAGCTATTTTACGGACGCGCTTTTCATAGGCGATTCGAGGCTCCAGGGATTCGGATTCTGGTCAGGTCTGCCTGCGACATACTACTGCGCGACAGGATTCCAGCTCTACAAATATGATACGGCTAACGTAGTGCAGACGGAGAACGGTAAGGTGCCGATCTTCGATGCGATGCCGTATGATGCTTTCACGAAGATATACATAAAGGTCGGGCTCAATGAGCTCGGATTCGGGACCGAGGAGAACTTTGAGAGCAAATATGCGGAGCTCATCGCAAAACTGCGTGAATACGAGCCGCGCGCTGTGATCTACGTGCATGCGATACTTCCGGTTACCGCAGCTAAATCGAGCAAGGACAAGGCGCACAATAATCCGAACATAACGGAAAGAAACGCATCGCTCAAGAAGTTCGCCGAAAGCCAGAAGGCATACTTCATAGAGGCGTCCCCGGATCTTTCGCTGGAAGACGGGAGCCTGAAACCGGAAATGACGAGCGACGGCATACATCTTAGGCCGGAGGATATGAAGGTCTGGAGAGAGTATCTGTGCGAGCATGCGATAGTCATTCAGCAGCAGTGAGTGTCTGTGATTTTCGCTTGACACGGATGCGCATGGAAAGAAATATAAAAGGACGATATATAATAGGAACAAAGTATAAAGGGACGGAATATACAGAAAAGAGGAGACAGAAGATGAGAAAGAACATGAAAATTGCAGTTACTGTTATAGCGGCTTTATCAGCGCTTCTTATAGGATGCGGCGCAAAGAGTGCGGACTTTGATGTCGATGCGCTCGGAAACGATCTTGCGACGAAAATCGAATATGCCGACGAACTCGGCCAGATGGATCTAGATACCGCTCAGATGTTCATAAACCTTTCAGATGTAAATGTCGTCAAGGCGGCCATATATGAAGGCTCCGGCGGAACGGCCGAAGAGATAATCGTGCTCGAGTGCGCTACGGAGGATGATGCAAAGCGCGCCGAAGAGGCACTGAAGACAAGAGTCAGCGAGCAGATCGAAAGCTTCACCGATTATGTTCCGGAAGAGCTTACGAAACTCAATGCGGCCATCGTTAAATCGAGCGGAAAATACGCGGTTCTTTCTGTGTGCGATACGCCTGATGCTGCAAAATCGCTGATCGACGGGTACATGAAATAATTGTCAGAATATTCACAACATTTGTAAAAAATTATTAAAAAAATAAAATATTTTTCAAAAATTGTATTGACAATTAACGGGAACGATAATATAATACAGACAGAACAAAGGAAACAGAGATTCAAACCGGATCCCGCGAAGGGGATCCAATATGAGACAAAGGAGGTACGGACCACCTAAATACTGAAGTTCCAAATTCAAATGAAACACAACAGTGTATGAAAATTGGAGTTCTCAGTTCAACAGACGATACAGATTGATATAGAGACTATCTACGACAAGGAAAACGCGATGAGAAGCGAAGATGCGAATACAGACTGAATAGAAGCATCATGACAATGCAGTTCCGGTAGATATAAAACTGAATAGGGAAGAGTATAAAGCAAAGTCCTGATAAAAAGGGTCAGGCAATGTATCGTAGAACTGGGACAGGTGATCGGAGGTACAGTCCATTGGATACAGTTTCATTTTAAAGGCGGATGCAGGTAGTGATATCGGCATCCGCTTTTATGTTGTCTGCTTCTTTTTTTCTTCGCATATCCTGCTCTGTTGTCAGTTGTGGCTTAAGCGCATTTCTGATATACTTAACTATGTATGGTCAGATCAGTGGATATAGGCTTTTCGGCCGACGCAGTCGGATTTCAATGGGCCGATGTTCTTGATGATGGGGAATAACGCAATGAGAAAATGCATATACCTTCTGGTCCTGCCGGTGATGACCTTTGCAATGGCCGCCGCCGGAGGAATACGCGCGCATGCGGCCAGGAACATCACTGTCGTGATCGATCCGGGACACGGCGGGGCTTCTGATGAAAAAGACGAGACGAATTCAGGCTGCAAATACCATGGTCTGGAGGAGAAAAATGTCAATCTGATCACCGCCAGGTCATTTTACGATGAGCTGAGCCAGTACGGCAACGTGACTGTTTACATGACCAGGGAGGATGATAGAGAGGTTTCCCTCAGCGAGCGTGTGGAGTATGCGGAGTCCGTTGGAGCGGACGTGCTGATCTCCGTTCATTACAATGCCTCTGCCGACCATAATTTCTTCGGCTCCGAGATTTTCACTTCCGCATACGGCGAGTGCTACGGAACCGGTCATGCGCTTGCGGAATGCATAATGGATGAATGGGTATCCGAAGGTAACATCCGCAAGGACATAAAGACGAGGATAGGAAAGAAGGGCGATTACTACGGCCTTATAAGAAACGGTACAACACTCGGATTGCCGACGATAATACTAGAGCACGGGTACCTTGATAACGACAGGGATTATCAGCGCATAAAGAACGAGACCGCATGGAAGAACTTCGGAATAATGGATGCGAAGGGCGTCGCGAAGTTCTACGGCCTGGAGAAGGACGTCATCAAAGAGGATGTCGGACCTTCGGTTGAGATCGAAAATCCTTCCGATCCGGTAATGCCGGATGATACAGAGCCCACGGGCGTCCGGCTTGAAGTTGACAGCTACAACAGCAACAAGGGCAACGTTGAATTCACGCTCTATGCTTATGATGACGAGAGCAAGCTCATGTACTACGGGTTTGAAACCGGCGATGTCGACAAGGATACTGTTTTCCCGGAGCTTGAGATGTGGGACGGGAAAAACGGGAAGCTCACCGGTTCATTCCATGTGCAGCCCGGATATGAAGGAAAGCTCACCGCAAAGGTTTTCAACGTCTATCAGCTTGATTCGATAAGCAACACTGTTGAGCTCGTGCCTGATGAAGAGGCGGAGGATGATGAAGAAGACAACGCCCTCATAGTTGACGAGACGGAAAGCGAGATGGCCGAAGAAGATACGATGTTCGTTGACGAGATAAAAGAAGAGCCGGATAACAGCTGGATAATCGGCGGCGAGATTCCGAAGGTCGATACTACGGCAGTTGCGAACGCAATTGACAAGAACACTGAATCACAAGTGAGAAAATCATATATTGGACTTATCATCGTCGGACTTGTTGCGGCGGTAACGATCGCAGTCGCGGCGGTGATAGCGATATCTTCGGCGGCGGAGAAACGCCGGAAGAACAAACGCGGGCGAGGCCTGTTTGACGACTGAAAACGGGGAGGAGAATCACAAAATGAAAATCACATTCGTAGGTGCGGCGCACGAGGTTACCGGAAGCTGTCATTACATCGAGTCAGGCGGAAGGCACATCCTGGTAGATTACGGAATGGAGCAGGGGATCAATATCTACGAGAACGTTCCGCTTCCGGTAGATCCGGCGATGATCGATGATGTACTGCTGACGCATGCGCATATAGACCATTCCGGACTTCTTCCGCTTCTTTATGCGAAGGGATTCAGAGGACACATTTACGCAACGGATGCAACTGTCGACCTGTGCTCGATAATGCTCCGCGACAGCGCGCACATACAGATGGCCGAGGCAGAATGGCGGAACAGAAAGGCGAAGAGATCGTCGGATGTCAATGAGTATGTTCCGCTCTATAACATGGAGGATGCTGACGGCGCGATAAGAAGTCTTGTTCCGATCCGCTACGGGAAGAAGGTAAGGATAAGCGAAGGCGTCGAAATAAGGTTCACCGATGTCGGACACCTGCTCGGTTCTGCGGCTATCGAATTGTGGCTTACCGAGGACGGCGTAACGAAGAAGATCGTTTTCTCGGGTGATATCGGAAATGACAATCTTCCGCTCATCCGCGATTTTGAAACAATAGATGAAGCTGATTACGTTCTGTGTGAATCCACATACGGTGACAGGCTTCACGAAAAAGGAAGGACCGACTATGCGGTCGAGCTTGCCGAGGTAATCCGCGAGACTTTCGCAAGAGGAGGAAACGTAGTCGTTCCGTCTTTCGCAGTCGGACGTACCCAGGAGATGCTCTATTTCCTGAGACAGATAAAAGAGAGGCATCTTCTTGATGACCTCGGCGATTTCCCCGTATACGTCGACTCGCCTCTTGCCGTTGAGGCTACAGGAGTGTTCAACAAGAACGTTTCCGAGTGCTTTTCGGAGGATGCGCTCGCGCTCGTGCGGCGCGGCATCAACCCGCTCGTGTTCACAGGGCTCAACCTTTCGATAACGAGCGACGAATCGAAAGCCATCAACTTCGATAATGAACCGAAAGTCATCCTTTCAGCTTCCGGCATGTGCGAAGCAGGCCGTATCAGACACCATTTGAAGCACAATCTCTGGAGACAGGAGTGCACGATCCTGTTCGTCGGATATCAGGCGGTCGGAACACTCGGACGCTCGCTCGTGGAAGGTGCGAAGGAAGTGCATCTTTTCGGCGAAACGATCGATGTTCGGGCCGAGATCAAGAAGCTCGAGGGTGTATCGGGACATGCCGACAAGGCAGGACTTACGAGATGGATGCTCGGGTTCAAGAACGAACCGAAGATGGTCTTCATCGTCCACGGTGATGATGACGTTACCGATAAGTTCGCGGATTATCTTCATGATGAGCACGGATTCAATACGTACGCTCCGTTCTCAGGCACGTGCTATGATCTTCTGACCGATGAGTTCGTTGAGGAGACTGTCGGTATCAGGATCGAGGGCGCTAAGAAGAAGGCAAGGGCTGCTTCTACCGTATTCGAAAGACTTCTTGCGGCAGGACAGAGACTGCTCGCAGTCATCAATCATAACGAAGGCGGTGCGAACAAGGATCTTGCGAAGTTTGCGGACCAGATCAATAGCCTGTGCGACAAGTGGGACCGCTAGGAAACGGTGCGCATTCTTGCTCTTTGGTTAAGAAATAATAACAGGAAGTACATAATAAAATGACAAAAGGTGATGTTTATTTCAGAGAGATCGTGAACAGGATCATGGAAGAGGGATCGCTTGATGTGAACCCGCGGCCGCATTACTCGGACGGAACGCCTGCTCATACTCTTTCTATCAATCATGTGACGTGCACTTATGATCTTGCGAAAGGAGAGACTCCTTTCATCACGCTCCGTCCTATAGCGATAAAGTCCGCGATCGGGGAGCTTCTGTGGATATACCGCGATATGTCGAATGACCTTGATGTGCTGCGTGACCGGTACGGCATCACCTGGTGGGATGAGTGGGATATCGGCGATCGGACTATCGGACAGTGCTATGGTGCTACCGTTAGGAAGTGGAACCTGACTGAGAACCTCATAAATGACATTAAGAACGATCCGGATGGTAGGCGCCACATCATCAATATGTGGCAGGAGGAAGATTTCAGGCAGAAGCACGGACTCAAGCCCTGCGCATATCAGACGGTATGGAACGTCAGATATGCTGGAAGGAGGGGAGAAAACACCCCGTTCCTCGATATGTGTCTTTTCCAGAGAAGTTCCGACTACCTGACTGCCGGGTGCATCAATCAGATACAGTACATGGCATTTCTCATTGCGATCGCTAATCACCTTGGGATGACGCCGGGAAGGTTTACCTGGTTCGTTGCGAACGTGCAGGTGTATGACAGGCATATGGAGCAGGCAAAGGAAATGCTCTCGAGAAAGAGCATTGACTGTTCGCCCCGTATCACGCTTCCTGAGGGAAAATCCTTCTGGGACCTTTGCGTGGATGATTTTAAGGTCGAGGGTTATCCGAGGGATGTCATAAAGGAGCAGAATCCGCAGCTCAAATTCGACCTGGGGATTTGAAATGACATAAAAAGGGATGATTTTCAACGAAGGGAGAGAACGCTGAATGAAATGCATAGCTGCCGTAGACAATAACTGGGCGATCGGATTCAAGGGGAAGCTTCTCGTATCGATTCCGAACGATCAGAAGATGTTCAGGGCGGAGACGAAGGGCAAGGTCGTAGTGCTCGGACGCAAGACGCTCGAGACGTTTCCCGGAGGACTTCCTTTAAAGGAAAGGACGAACATCATTCTTACTCATGACCCGGGTTACAGCGCGGGAGATGCGATCATAGCTCATAATGATGAGGAACTGTTCGGACTTCTGAAAAATTATCCTTCTGACGATATATATATAATAGGCGGTGACAGCGTATACAGAAGATACATCGGATACTGCGACACCGCGATCATCACGAAGTTGAATCAGAACTACGAATCCGACGCATTCTTTCCGAACCTCGAAGAGGACCCGGACTGGACGATGACGGCGGAGTCGGAGGAGATGACATATTTCAGCGTTGAATATACATTCAGGGAGTATAAGAATTCGAACGTAAAAATGTGGGGGAATGAAAAGAAATGAGGAATAAGCTTTCGAAAATCATTAAGATGACAGCTGCCGTTCTTCTTGTGACTGCTCTTATCTTACCGATGACTTCCGTCGATACGCATGCTGAGATTTTCTATCTGCAGACCGGCAGGAGACTCGATACGGATTTTTATGCGAACTACTATCCGGACCTGAAAGCGAAGTACGGCTATAATGCGCATAAGCTTCTCGATCACTACATAAACTACGGGATTTTCGAGCGCCGGATACCGAGCGCATACTATCTTTACAACATGGATGCTCTCGGTGTCGGGGACGTCACGCCGAAGGAGCTTTTATACCAGCGCAAGAGCCTCAGAAAGAACTGTACGCAGAGTGAGTTCTATAATGCATATGATGAGGCGTATCCGATAGTCATGGCGGCAAGGGCTACGGCACCTAACAACATGTACGGGCAGATGTGCTATGTCGCAAACGTTCTGTACAACAGGATCAACTTCAATCCCGGAGTCCGGTACAAGACGAGCGGAGCTCACTACAACGATCCATGCAGCGTATTCGGAAACGTGGACAAGTATGCGAACGGGACACGGATACCGTACGGCGGGGACTGCGCCGGCACGACGAGGGCAATGGGACTGTGCCTTAACATGCTGCAGATACCGTACCAGCACGTCAACGAGAATACGTGGAAGCAGCAGTGGTGCAAGGTCACGATCAACGGAAAATCATATGCGATAGATCCGTATCTTACACCCTATGTCATGGAAGAATCATACTATGTAAGGCTTTATCCGCCTTTCATGCCGTAGATTTTATTGCAGCTGATAGATTCAGAAACAAAGGTCTCTGACAAAAGTCAGGGACCTTTGATGTTTATACGGTACGCAAATCTTGACAATTACTGCATGTGAGCGGATAATATTTAAAAAAATCAGCAGTTCAATGATCAAAGGAAAGAAGGGATGACGTATGGAAAAGAAGAACATCGACTGGGGTAATCTCGGATTCGGGTATGTGAAGACCGATTACCGTTTCGTATCCAACTTCAAGGACGGTAAGTGGGATGAAGGCGTTCTGACCGAGGATGCCGATATCACGATCAACGAGTGCTCGTGCGTGCTCCAGTATGCGCAGACCGTATTCGAAGGCCTCAAGGCTTATACGACGGAAGACGGCAGGACCGTAGTGTTCCGCCCCGACCTCAACGGCGAGAGAATGGAGCAGTCGGCTGCAAGACTTAAGATGCCCGTTTATCCGAAGGAGAAATTCGTTGAAGCGGTCAAGAAGGTCGTAAAGGCTAACGAAGCTTTTGTTCCGCCTTTCGGAAGCGGCGCTTCGCTTTATCTGCGTCCCTACATGTTCGGTTCGGATCCCATAATCGGCGTCAAGCCCGCTAATGAATATCAGTTCCGTATGTTCGCTACACCCGTAGGTCCGTACTTTAAGGGCGGTGTAAAACCTCTTACGGTACGCATAAGCGATTATGACCGTGCGGCACCGCGTGGAACCGGAAACATAAAAGCAGGACTCAACTATGCGATGAGCCTGTTCGCGATCGTCGATGCTCATGAAAAGGGATTCGACGAGAACATCTATGTAGATGCTGCAACGAGGACGAAAATCGAGGAGACCGGCGGAGCGAACGTCATCTTCATCACGAAGGACGGCAAGCTCGTTACTCCGAAGTCCGACAGCATACTTCCTTCCATAACGAGAAGGTCTATAGTACAGGTTGCGAGAGAATATCTCGATATGGAAGCTGAAGAGAGAGAGATCACGCTCGACGAGCTTTCAGATTTTGCTGAGTGCGGTCTGTGCGGAACCGCAGCAGTCATCTCGCCTGTCGGAAAGATCGTTGATCACGGCAAAGAGATATGCCTGCCTGCAGGTATGACTGACATGGGACCTGTCACGAAGAAGCTCTACGATACGCTCACCGGCATCCAGATGGGAAGGATCAAAGGACCTGAAGGCTGGGTTGTTGAATGCTGATAGGAGGGGCCCGATTCACGAAGTGAATTGGGAGGAACCTGTCTGCACCGCGAGCGTCATTCTCCGAAGGAGAATTCAGGATGGCGTGAGCGTCCTCAGCCGACCCGTGGAGCAATTCTATAAATTTTTGAAAGGGAGAGGAAAACTATGAAGAATTTCTGGACTGAATTCAAGGCGTTCATTTCAAAGGGCAGCGTAATGGATATGGCCGTCGGTATCATCATCGGCGGAGGCTTCACGGCGATAGTCAATTCGCTCGTGAACGATCTTGTGATGCCGCTCCTTTCGCTCCTTACGGGAGGATATGATTTCACGAAGCTTTCAGTTGTCTTAGGCAGCGGAGATAATGCTGCAACGCTCAATTATGGACTGTTCATTTCGGCAGTCATCAATTTCCTTCTGATCGCGTTCGTGATCTTCTGCCTTATCAAGGCGCTGAACAAGATGAAGGATAAGGTTGCAAAGAAGGAAGAAGAAGCACCGACAACGAAGAAGTGCCCGTTCTGCAAGTCCGAGATAGATATAGAGGCAACGAGATGCCCTCACTGTACATCCGAGCTTGACAAATAACATCCCCTGAGAAAACAGTAATATTTTCAGTAAAGATCCCTCCGATAGGAAGGATCTTTATTATTATCTTATAATACCTATTGACATAGTAGGTATATAGGACTATAATTCACTCAATTCATTCAGGGAAGCGGACAGGAAATGACGGATATGTCCGCACCAAAAGAAAACCGGCCAATGGAGGCGCAGTGATGAAAGTATCGACAAGAGTGGAATACGGACTCATAGCACTGACTGATATCGTTATACACAGCGGGATGGGACAGAGCGTTTCCGGACCTGAGATATCTGCCAGGCAGCACATTTCCCAGAAATATCTTGAACAGATACTGCTGCTTCTGCGTCAGGCAGGATTCATCACGGCGCAGAAAGGCCTTCGGGGAGGATATGCGTTGTCACGTCCTCCTGAAAACATAAGCATGTCCGATGTCCTTAATGCGCTTGACGGCAACATTCTGGCCGATCTTGACGACGGAGGACAGGACGGCGACCTTAGGACCGTCATAAAAAGATGTTTCTGGAGCAGGATCAATTCAAGCCTCAACAAATACACCGATAGCCTTACGCTCGGTGAGTTTGCGGAGGGATGCAGAAGCTGCTTTTCCGATACGTGGGATATGTATGTTATCTGAGGGGATTTTTAATGGAAAATAAGTGCAGGTTTAACACAGGGCTCCTTCATGAAGCGTCCCCCAAGGAATTCGGGAACAGGCAGATACTGCCGCCGATCTCGCAGGTTACGGCATTCGGATATGAGAGCATGGAAGAGCTCGAGAAAGTATTTTCACATAAGAGCATGGGATATGCGTATACAAGGATCGGCAATCCTACACTCGCTGCATTTGAGCAGAAGATAAACGCCCTTGAGGGCGGAATCGGTGCGATAAGCTGCAGCAGCGGGATGGCCGCCATATCATCCTCGCTCCTCGCACTCTGCGAAAGCGGTGATGAGATAATCGCGGGACGCGGTCTTTACGGCGGGACAATAGACCTGCTGCGTGATCTTGAAAAGCTCGGGATACATACGGTTTATGCAGACGTACTTGACGGGGATTCTATCAGAAGGCTAGCAACAGAAAGGACAAGGGCGGTATTCGGAGAAGTGATAAGCAATCCGGCCCTTAACATACTTGATATCAGGGAGGCGGCATCTGCGGCCCATGAAGCAGGTGTTCCGCTGATCGTTGATTCAACGACGGCAACGCCGTATCTTATAAGGCCGTTTGAATATGGAGCCGACATTGTTGTCCACTCGACTTCAAAATACATAAACGGCGGCGGAAATTCCATAGGCGGGATAATAATCGACGGAGGAAAGCTTGACTGGAATTTTGAAAAGCACAGCGCGCTCTCAGATCATAAAAAGTACAGAAAGATGGCTTTTTTGTTAAAGCTTCGCACGGACCTGTGGGAGAATCTCGGAGGGTGCATGTCGCCGATGAATGCGTATCTGACATATATCGGTGCGGACACACTGGGACTTCGGATGCAGCATATATGTGAAAATGCTGATGCACTTGCCCGTGCGCTTTCTGAGGAAGAGGACATATCCGTCAACTATCCGGCACTTCCCGGCAATCCTAACCATTCATTGGCCAAAAGCCAGCTTGGAGGCCATGGAGGCGGGATACTGACCTTCAGGGCAGGGTCTAAGGAAAGGGCTTTTGCGATCATCAACTCACTGAAATACGCGCTTATCGCCAGCAACATCGGAGACATCCGTACACTCGTGATACATCCGCTGTCGACGCTCTATATCAACTCTGATGAAGAGTCGACAGAAGCCGCCGGAGTGTTTGACGATCTTATCCGGGTAAGCGTCGGGATAGAGGACAGGGAAGATCTTATAGATGATTTTCTCGGTGCGGTAAGAGGGAGCAGAAAGTGACAGAGATAATAAAGATAGACAGAAAACTGAAAGAGAAGCTCGCAGAACTTGCGGTAAGCGCGTATCCGTGCGAGTGCTGCGCGGCGCTTTTTACAAAAGAGGGCGGTTCGATAGACGATTACTGTCCGCTTCAGAACATGAGCGGTGAGAGCGGACACTACTCGATCGATCCGGCTGAACTTTACGAGTGCGAACTGGCTTATAAAAAGAAGGGCTATGAGATTGCTGGATTTTTCCATTCGCACCCGGATGCGCCCGCGGTGATGTCCGAAGAAGACGAAAGGAACGTTATCCCTTACATGTTCTACCTGGTCGCTTCGGTAAGCGGTGACAGCTGCCGCGGCATGAGGCTATGGAGGATGGACGGTGTGAAAGAGGCATAAGATGAAGATAATCATATCAGCAACATTAAGATCGTTATTTGACCGCAGGACGGAGCTTGAGACAGAGGCAGTAACCGTATCCGCCATACTTGACGAACTGACGGAAAGCTTTTCGGACGCAAAAAAGGGATTATACGACAGCGAAGGGAACCTGAGGAGCTTCATAAGGATCTATGCTGACGGCAGGGATGTAACGGATGTGTCGGAGCATGGGAAGGATATTTCGGACGTCTCGGAACTGCTGCTCCTCCCATTTGTCGCAGGAGGCAGTCCTGAGCATAAGCTCATAGATGATGCGCGGATAAAGGAGATAAGCCTTGACGACAAGGATATCGACCGCTTCAACAGACACCTGCTGCTCAGGGAGATCGGTGTAAAAGGACAGAAGAGGATAAAGGCGGCAAGGGTAGTCGTGGCCGGTGCCGGTGCGTTAGGCTCGCCCGTGATCCAGTATCTTGCGGCAGCAGGCGTCGGGACCATCAAGATCATAGACCATGATTCGGTCGCGGCCGGAAACCTGCAGAACCAGGTGATCCATTCATCAAGGGACATAAACAGGCCAAAAGCTGCATCGGCAAGGGATACGGTCAGGAATATCGATAAGCGCATAGAAGTCATAGCCGAAAATCAGATGATCACGGCAGACAATGCCGCCTCGCTCATCGAGGGCTTTGACCTGGTCATTGACTGTACCGATAATTACAAGGCCAGATATGTGATTAATGATGCATGCATACTTGCCGGAATACCTCTAGTGTTTGGCGCGATATACCAGTATGAGGGGCAGGTCGGAATATTCGGATATGACGGGGGGCCGTGCCTTCGGTGCATATACCCCGAGCCGCCGGAGCCGGGACTGGTGCCGACATGTGCCGAGGGCGGCACGATAAGCCCGCTTGCGGGCATAATCGGAAGCATCCAGGCAAATGAGGCGTTAAAGCTCATCATCGGAACAGGAGAGATACTCTCCGGAAAGCTTCTGTCGGTAGATACGATGGGACTAAAGTCAGCAGTCCTTGAGGCAGGAAGGCGGCAGTCATGCCCGCTCTGCGGAAAATCACCGTCGATCACAGAACTTTCTGATATAGACTACGAGGAATTCTGCGGCATTAAGAAGGATGAAGAAGCAGAGGCGAGCGTTGAAGGAGTGGCTCCGGAAGAGCTTGCGCACAGGATAGAGAGCGGTGAGCATCTGACGATAGTAGATGTCAGGGAGCCGCATGAGCGCGCGATAGTCAAGTTCCCCGACGCACTCGTCATCCCGATAGGACAGCTTGCAAGAAGGCAGAAGGAACTCGATCCGCAGATCGATACGATATTCATCTGCAAGGAAGGAAAAAGGAGTATCCTCGCGATCAACACTCTTCGCGAAGCAGGATATAAAGGTCCGCTCTACAACCTCAAGGGCGGGATGGATGCCATGAAGGACATCATTTTCTCAAACGAGGGCGGGTATCTGTAAGGAAAGAGCCCGGCGAAGCGGACCGTCCCGGCCGGAGCATATCAATAAGCCTCCCGGTCAGGCTGATGCATTGTAACCATTCAATAAAGGAGGACCATCCAATGGCAAAAGAAGCAGAAAACAAGGCAGGGATCAATGCGCTTAGTGCAAAGGCGGCGTATAATCTTGCGAACGTGACTAAGACGAAGCCGCAGTACGGGGCACTTACCCCCAAATGGCTGACAAAGTTCCTTGAATTCAAGGGGCTCGAGACGGGCATTTTCCGTGTCAACAAAGTTGTGGAAGGAGAGACCCCGCTTGACGTTCTGTGTTCGCAGACGAAGAAGAGCGATATCATTCCCGACGGATACGTCGAGTATGAGACGGAGCCGAGGGAATATGTCCTCAATTCGATCTCCACGATCATCAACGTGAACACGGCGGTAGAGGACGTATACAGCTCACCTTACGACCAGGTACAGGAGCAGCTTGGGCTTGCCATCGAATCACTCCGTGAGCGTCAGGAAAGCCAGCTCATAAATAATGATGACTACGGCCTTTTAAAGAACATCGCAGATTCACAGCGCATACAGACCATAAACGGCGCACCTACGCCCGACGATCTTGACGAGCTGATCTCAAAAGTATGGAAAGAGCCTTCATTCTTCTTAGCACACCCGAGGGCTATCGCTGCATTTGAGAGAGAGTGCACAAAGCGCGGTGTACCGCCCGTAGTCGTAAATATCGCAGGCGGAACGTTCCTTACATGGAGAGGCATCCCTGTGATACCTACGGATAAGCTTCTTGTGGACGGGCTCAAAAATCCCACATCCCAGAGCGGAAAGACCAACATACTTCTCATCCGTACCGGAGAGGCAAAGAGAGGAGTCATAGGTCTGTTCCAGGCCGGACTCAAGAATGAGCATTCAAGAGGCCTTTCAGTGCGCTTCCGCGGAATAGATGATAAGGGAGTTGCATCCTATCTTCTGTCACTGTACTGCTCGGCTGCAATCCTTGCGGATGATGCCATAGCGGTCCTCGAAGACGTGGAAGTGGGTGAATACTATGATTATGACTGATCCTTTTGC
>JAILNQ010000052.1 GCA_024691425.1 Lachnospiraceae bacterium | reverse complement strand
CGCGAGGATCGGCGGCGAGAACATATATTATGAGTACGTCGGATTTGCCGGAGAAACCCTTATCACCATGCTCCACACCGCGAACGAGGAATACATCCTCTGCTCGGTAGACGAGGACGGTGAGATCACCGAACTCGGTATGGTCGGCGATACGGAGAGGGGCTACGGCGTGCCCAAGCAGTTCAGATATATCGACGGCAGCATATATCTGTGCGTCGGATATTATGAGGGAACTGGGAATTTCCTGAGCAGATGGGATATCGTAAAAGCCACGCCCGGAGTCAAAGGCAGTCTTGAGATCGCCATCAACGGCGATGATGAACCGAGCACATATGAAGGCGAAGGCCCGGATCCCGACGTTCCGGTATTTTTCTTCGACACGGGCGGTGGGCTCGGTCATGCCGAACATGTGCCGTATCAGGCATACATGGGCTACGGCGATAAGGAAAACGATATGTTCTATTATGACGACATATTCGAAGAACAGCTTCTGGTCGAGGATTTCATAGACAGAAGCGATTACGAGAACTGCTCGATAATCCAGGACATGGAATCCATAGCTGAGACCGTGTTCGTCATCTATGCCGATGCAGTGGCCGACAGCGAATACGACATAGGCTGGCGCATGGGTTACAGCATGACCGGATGGCATATCTGCGCGATCCCGTTCGGCTACGGGCACCTTGATGAGAAGGGACTCGCGAAGGATATCATATATTTCCAGGGCGAAAATCAGAAAACGACAAAAGACGCGGATGCCAAGATTTCCGGCGATCCTCTGAAAGGACTCGTCGCAGATGACATCCTTGGAAAATTCCGCGAGTCGAATCCTGTGAAGAATCCGGGCTCGGTCGAAAAAGAAGCTCAGGCGCTCGGCAGCTGGGTGCAGAAGAGCATAAAGAATCTCCCTGCGGCTACCAAGGAAAAAGGAGAGAAGATAGGACTTCGCAACGAGTTCTGGTTCGGAACGGATATCGGCAACAACCTTGACAGCAATTTCGCGGGCATCTATGCGGCGTATTACGCCCTGAAGGACTACTATACATCCGACGGGGCGAGGAGCGCGGATTTCTACGCCTCAGTAATGGAAGAGAACGAATTCATGGGCAGCGGAGATCCGGAAAGCATCAAGAAGATGTATGACGACATGCAGGGCTTTGTCACCGACTGCAACAACATCATCCGCGGCAGATGACAATGAGCATAACAGACGGGGAGAGACGAAATGATCATCCGTAAATACGAGGAAAAAGACCTCCGGGAGATGATAAACATCTGGAACGAGGTTGTTGAGGACGGGATAGCATTCCCGCAGGAGGATGCTCTCGATGAAACATCAGGAAGAGAATTCTTTGCATCGCAGAGCTATACGGGCGTGGCCGATGACGGCGGAAAGGTCGTCGGGCTCTACATCCTGCATCCGAACAACGTCGGCAGATGCGGGCATATATGCAACGCGAGCTATGCCGTAAGCTCAGACTGCCGGGGAAAGCACATCGGAGAAAAACTGGTAACAGACTGCCTCAAAAAAGGAAAAGAACTCGGCTTTAAGGTGCTGCAGTTCAATGCCGTTGTCGAGAGCAACATCCACGCGAGGCATCTGTATGAAAGACTCGGGTTCATTCAGCTCGGAACGATACCGGAAGGCTTCAGGATGAAAGACGGGCACTACGAGAACATCTGCCCGTACTATCATGTGCTCTAGACTGCATTCCGGCAACAGAAGGGAGGTTAAAAAATGCTGATAACATTAAAAGAGATAATGAATATTGCAGAGGATAAGGGCATTGCCGTCGGCGCTTTCAATGCTTCGTGCCTTGAGGCCATCGAGGCAGAGCTCGCATCGGCGGAGGAACTCGGTCTTCCTGTGATCATCCAGTTCGCCCAGTGCCATGAGCCATGGATACCGCTTAGAACCATCGGCCCTGTCATGGTGAATATGGCTGAAAAAGCTGCGGTACCTGTCTGCGTTCACCTAGATCACGGCGAGACATTCGATTATCTTCAGGAAGCTCTTGAGATCGGCTTTACGGGGATCATGTACGACGGCTCCGTTCTGCCTTACGAGGAGAACCTTGAAAATACGATAAAAGCCGTGGAGATGGCGGCGAAATTCGGCGCATCAGTGGAAGCGGAGCTCGGCTCGATGGGAAAGAGAGAAACCGGCACAGGAACCGACGGCGCAGGCGCGGATGACGATACAAAGATATACACGGATCCGGATCTTGCGGCGAGTTTTGTGGAAAAGACGGGAATAGACGCGCTCGCATGCTCCTTCGGAACAACGCACGGAATATATCTTTCGGAGCCGAAGCTTGATTTTGACGTCGTAAGAAACGTCAGAGCGAAGACTGACAATATCCCCGTCGTCATGCACGGAGGTTCCGGCGTTAGCGCTGAGGATTATCACAGGGCGGTCGAAGCCGGTGTCAGGAAGATCAACTATTTCACATACATGGACAAGGCAGGCGGTGCGGCGGCAAAAGATTACATCAGAAGACTCAAGGATGGCGAGCCGGTATTCTTTTCGTCGATATACATGGCAGCCCGCGAGGCCATGAAGGAAAACGTAAAAACCGCCATGAAGGTTTTTGCCGGCATTGAATGATAAGGCATGACCTGATAGGACATGCGCGCACATAACTGATGAAGATCGGGAGGAACATCATGAAGATCGCAGGACTTGATATAGGAACGACAGGCTGCAAGCTGACTGTATTCGACAAAAACGGAGCGGAGCTCGGAAAATCATACAGAGACTATCCCGTGCAGAGAAATGCAGAGGGACATGAGATTGACGCGGCAGTTCTGATGGATGCCGTATTTGACGTTATAAGCGATATGGCCGCAAAATTCCCTGACATAGCAGGCATCGGCGTTACGAGCTTCGGAGAAACGTTCGTGATGACGGATGAGCGCGGCACGCCGCTTGCTTCTGCAATGCTCTACACGGATCCTAGAGGCAGGAAGGAGTGCGATGAGCTTGTTACAAAGCTCGGACTTGATAACATCGCAGGCATCACCGGCGTGACAGCGCATGAAATGTACGGACTTCCAAAGATCATGTGGCGAAAATCACACGATCCCGAAATATATGCGAAGACCGCGCACATCTTCCAGGTGGAGGATTATGTGGTATTTTCTCTTACCGGCAGAGCACAGATAGACTATTCGCTCGCAACGAGGTTCATGACATTTGATATCAACGATCTTGCATGGAGCGATGAAATGCTAAATGCCGGAGGTGTTGATAAGAAACTTCTTTCCGAACCGGTGCCGTCAGGTACGGATGCCGGCCCGATAACCTCGGAAGTTGCACAGAAGACCGGCCTGCGAAAAGATACGCACATCATCTCCGTGAGCCAGGACCAGGTGGCGGCATGCGTCGGTGCCGGGGCTTTCGAGGAGGACATAGCGGTAGACGGAGCCGGGACCGTGCAGTGCTTAACCCCCATATTCGACGAGATGCCCGACGTGAAAAAGATGATGCCCGGCAAGTACACGATAGTGCCCTACGTAGTTCCCGGCAAGTTTCTGACCTATGCTTTCTCCTACACGGGCGGAGCGCTGATGCACTGGTGCACCTCAACTTTAGCGAAAAAGGAAAAGGAGCTCGGAAAAGATGCTTCGCTTTCCGTGAACGAATATCTTGAAAGGGAATACGCCGAAAAAAGAAAAGCTCTCGGGCTTGACGCGGACGGACCTTCCGGGATGCTTACTCTGCCGCACTTTGCAGGGGCCGCAACACCTTACATGGATACGGGCTCAAAAGGCGCGATCCTGGGACTTACCACGGACAGCAGCGTCAGCGACATATACAGATCATGCATGGAAGGCATCACCTACGAAATGTACCTGAACTATAAGAATGTGACGGCGGTAGGGGCCAAGCCCAGGATGATACATGCGACCGGCGGCGGAGCGCACTCTTCGGTCTGGATGCAGATGAAGGCCGATATGCTGAACCTCCCTGTTACGGCGCTGAAAACCGTCGACGCCGGAACGGTCGGCTCGGCAATGCTCACAGGCGTGGCTATCGGGGTGTTTGGCAATCTTGAGGATGCCGCTTCAAAAATGGTGGAAAAAATGAAGACCTACGAGCCGAGAGCCGGATACCATGAGAAATACATCGAGGTGTTCGGAAGATATGAGAAAGTCTATGATGCGGTCCGTGGACTGATGCCGTGACCGACGTACAGGAAGCTCAAAGAGAAAAAGAATAAAAAAGCCGAATAAAAAAATCCTATGAAGAGTGCGCGAGGGACAAGCCCTGTGACCGCACGACAACCTGCCCGATAAGAAGGGTAAGGTGCC
>JAILNQ010000122.1 GCA_024691425.1 Lachnospiraceae bacterium | reverse complement strand
ACATATATGAGAACGGATATCGCTATCCTCGGATTCGGTGTAGTCGGAGCGGGAACCGCAAAGGTTCTTGAAATGAACAAGGAAGAGATCGCAAGGCGCACCGGCACTGAGATCTATGTTAAGCATATCCTGGATCTCAGGGATTTTCCCGACAGCCCGTTTGCTGACAGGGTTACTCATAATGCAGACGATGTGTTCGGTGACAAGGACATCAAGATCGCCGTTGAGACGATCGGAGGGGCCAGGATCGCTTATGAATATACGAAAAGAGCTCTTTCTGCAGGCATAACGGTCGTAACTTCCAATAAGGAACTCGTTTCGACCCACGGCGTTGAGCTCCTTAAGATCGCTAAAGAGAACGGATGCCAGTATCTGTTCGAAGCTGCAGTCGGCGGCGGAATCCCGATCATCAGACCTTTGTACAGATGCCTTGCAGCAAACAAGGTAGTCCGTATCGCAGGCATAGTTAACGGAACAACGAACTACATCCTTACGCAGATGAAGGACAATGGCATCAGCCTTGAAGAAGCAGTCTCACAGGCACAGCAGAACGGTTATGCTGAAGCTAATCCCGCTGCCGATCTTGAGGGAATCGATGCACAGAGAAAGCTTTCGATCCTTTCCACGATCGCACTAGACGGAACTTACGTCGCTCCTTCTTCGATCGATGCAAAGGGCATTACGGAGATCACGACTGATGATATCGAGTTTGCTAAGAAGATCAACTGCGAACTTAAGCTCATTGCGCTTTTCGAGAACAGGGACGGGTCTAAGCCTGTTGCATATGTCGCTCCGACTTATGTTTCACGCTCAAGCCTTATTGCATCCGTTGAAGGCGTATTTAATGCCATCATGGTAGAGGGCAACGCTCTCGGCGAGTCACTGTTCTACGGCCAGGGCGCAGGCGCCGTTCCTACGGCTTCTGCCGTATGCGGTGATATCCTCGAGGCTGCTGCAGGTGATAAGATGCCTGATTCCAGACTCTGGGAGGATAAGGGCGAAGCAATTGAAGCTTTTGACGAAGTAAAGGCTTCAATCGTCGTAAGAGCTCCCGAGATCCCTGTTACGGCTTTCTCCGAATATGATTCCGAGCGCCTTGACGGTGCCGTTATCGTGAATGATATCGCTCATAAAGACATCGACCGTCTCATTGCCGGCATTCCCGGTGCAAGGTGGATGCACTATCTCAAATAAGCGATGTTTATAAGAAGGGCAGTTTCAAAGGATATTCCCGAAATAGCAAGGCTCTTGTATCAGGTCAATAATGTTCATGCCGACATTAGGCCTGATCTTTTCGTGCATGACTTAAGAAAGTACACGGATGCGGAGATAGAAGCCATCATTAAGAACGATGAGACTCCCGTATTTGTCTGCTATGAAGACGTGAATTCCGATGTTTTGCTCGGATACTGCTTTGCGGTGTTCGAAAAGAAGCACGGCCATTCTCTGCAGCCAGTGAAAACACTTTATCTTGACGATATCTGCGTTGACGAGGAAGCGCGCGGAAAGCATGTCGGGACCGAGATGTTCAGCTACGTGAAGGAATTTGCGAAAAAGAACGGCTGCTATGACATGACACTCAATGTCTGGGAAGGCAACGATGCTGCGAAAGCCTTTTATGAGGCCATGGGTTTTTCCGTGCTCAAATACGGCATGGAAATCGTGCTTTAAGTCCTAATAATCCGCCTGATTTGTGATATGATTTTATAGCACGTATCCCGTGCGCATTTTTGTTATTAATCCAACTTGTCGGAGGATCTGTTATGAAGGTATTGGTAGTCGGCGGCGGCGGAAGAGAACATGCTATTTGCACTGCTCTTAAGAAGAGTCCCAAGGTTACGGAGCTTTACTGCGCTCCCGGTAACGGCGGAATAGCCGAGATCGCTACTTGCAAGAATATTGGCGCGACAGATGTTGATGCCATGGTCGAATATGCCAAGGCAGAGAAGATTGACCTGGTCTTCGTTGCACCCGACGATCCGCTCGTACTCGGAATGGTCGATAAGATGCAGGCAGCGGGCCTGCGCGCTTTCGGACCTAACGCAAATGCTGCCATAATTGAGGGTTCCAAGGCGTTCTCCAAGGGTCTCATGAAGAAGTACAATATTCCGACGGCTAAATATGAGCTTTTCGATGACGAAGCAAAGGCCATTGAGTATCTTGATACACAGAAGGCTCCTATCGTCATCAAGGCTGACGGACTTGCACTCGGCAAGGGCGTTATCATCGCCCAGACCATTGATGAGGCAAAGGTTGCGGTTCATGAGATGATGTCTGACCACAAGTTCGGCAATGCAGGCAATACCGTAGTAATCGAAGAATTCATGACAGGTCCTGAGATGACCCTCCTTGCTTTCGCAGACGGCAAGACCTGCGTCCCAATGTTCTCTTCA
>JAILNQ010000118.1 GCA_024691425.1 Lachnospiraceae bacterium | reverse complement strand
TGCGGAAATATAAGTGCACCATCAAAGTCAGAGAATAGGGACTATCAGACTTCGGAAATGATCAAAACTGTATGAACAGCTGGTTTATTTATATCGTTATCGTCATATTGCTGTGGGCGATGACCGGCCTTATATACAAGGCTGGCATCCATAGTGAATCTGAGAAGCATATCTGCCTGAAGTATTCTGTGTCGGTAGGTGTTGTTTTCTTTGCCATATCACTTTTCTATCTTGTCACGCGGGATGAGCCTTTCACGATCTGGGAAAGCGCCATAAGATACTGGCCTATGACCGTGTTCGGCATCATATATTTTGTGATCAATACGATTTCCTTTAACGGATACATATACAATGAGGTTACGGTAGAGTGCCCTGTCGAAGGAATAAGCGGCGGAACATCCACGGTGCTTCTGATCGCTACCTATCTGATAATGGGAAAGGCCAATTCAGCCTCAAAGCTGATGACTCCGTTAAGAACGGCCGGGATAGTGATAATACTGCTCAGCATCATACTGCTTGCTTCTGTCAGAAACAGGGAGGAAAGAAGTAAAAGGAATTCCGAAGCGTGTGATCGAAGGACTTCGTGGAAAACGACAGGCCTTGGAACCCTGATCTTTCCATTCATGTTTTCCATGGTCGATGCTCTTGAAACTGTCGTAACCGGAGTATGCCTTGACAGAACATACGGGTATTCGATGCCTGCGGGAGACAGTATCATCATCGTTGGAATGGAGTATTCAATATTGGCTTTCGGATGCTGGATATACATTCTGATCGCTGATCGTGAATTCTACAGACCTTTTAAAAAGGAGAATCTGCCAAGACTTCTCGGGTCCGTTACCGATAATGCAGGAATCGTTTTTTACAGTTATGCAATGGCCATTGACTCTGTTTCGACCGACCCCGTCCTTGCGGTATACCCGGTGGTCGCAATGATCGGCGGACGTATCTTCATGAAGGAAAAGGTCAGCAAGGTTCAGTATATTTCAGTGATCTGTATTGTTCTGGGGAGTGTCATGGTCGTTGCGGATGCTATAACATGACCATGGAAAAGCAGAAAAACAGCTGAGGAGGTGCTTAATGAAGAATTATGATCTGGCGCAGAAGCTGGAGCAGATACAGAAGGTGATAGATTCCGGACCGTACAGTGATGACTGGGAATCTCTGTCTTCATATGAAGTACCGCAGTGGTATGAAAAGCTCAGGTTCGGCATATTCATTCATTACGGGGTGTTTTCGGTACCGGCTTTTGATAACGAGTGGTATCCGCGGATGATGTATGTAAAAGACAGCAGAGCATATGAGTACCATATAAAAACGTACGGAAAGCATACCGAGTTCGGTTATAAAGATTTCATCCCGATGTTTGAGGCGGAAAGATTCGATCCTGACAGATGGGCCGATATATTCAAAAGAGCGCATGCGCAGTATGTCGTTCCTGTGGCGGAGCACCATGACGGATTCCAGATGTATGAGAGTGAACTGTCATCATACAATGCAAAAGATATGGGACCGTGTAAGGACATAATAGGGCTTCTGAAGAATAGCGTTGAGGACGCAGGTATGATTTTCGGGACATCGTCCCATCGCATAGAGCATTATTTCTTCCTCGGAGAGGGAAGGGATTTTGAAAGCGATATTGCGGGCGAGTTCAGAAGGGGAGAGCTGTACTGGCCTTCAGTAAAAGGCCCGGAAGATTTTGATGCGATAGACGGACAGTGTCAGCCGTCAGAAGAGTTCATGCAGGACTGGCTTGCGAGAACATGCGAGCTGATAGATAAGTACGAGCCGAAAATCCTGTATTTTGACTGGTGGATCCAGCGCCTGGAGCTGCGGCCGTATCTTAAAAAACTGATCGCTTACATTTATAACCGGGCAAGTGAGCGCGGCGAAAGTGCCGTGATAAATTATAAGCATGATGCAATACCTTTCGGGATAGCGGTCCCTGATGTTGAAAGAGGACAGCTCGCGGCTCAGAAATCATACAGATGGCAGAGCGATACCGCGATGTGCTTCAACTCCTGGTGCCATACGGCAGATAACAGATATAAGGAAGCTGAGGATATTCTTTGCGACCTTATCGATATCAATTCCAAGAACGGCACGCTGCTTCTCAACATCGGACCGAAGGCCGATGGAACATTCACCAAAGAAGAGACGCATATCCTTGAAGTCATCGGAAACTGGCTTGATGACTGCGGCATGGCGATCTTTGATTCCGAGCCGTACAGAGTTTTCGGCGAAGGACCGACGGAAGTGAGCGAGGGCGGCTTCATGGACGGAAAGGTAAAAGAATTCACTTCGGCGGATTGGCGCTTCTTTGCAGGAAAGGGATGCGTTTATGCGATAGCGCTGCGACCCGATGCAAAGGGAACGTATGTCATAAACAGTTTCGCGAGGACTCAGGGAAAGCTCAATGCCTCCATCAAACAGATCATATGTCTTAATGATAAATGCGAAGTCTCATTCGATCATACGAAAGAACATCTCTTACTGAACCATGTTGTCGATACGGATCTGCCGGTTGCGTTCAGACTGGTTATGGAATAGAAGATCAATGAATACAGAAAAGACGAAAGGCTGAATTCAGCCTTTCGTCTTTTTGTCACTCTTTTTCAGTCCAGATTGAGCTTCGTCCTTGATATGATTATGTTCACCGCATAATATACGGCGCTCTCTATCATGGTCAGGATGCTGAGTATGAGCATCATATTCCTGTATATATGCGCGAATGATGCGTCAATATCCGCGCCTGATGATGTCATCATCTGCCAGAATCCCGAACCGAAGAAAGCAACCTGAGCTAACATCTGATTCGCGATGTAAAGGGCGATGAAACACAGGATCGCGCCGAGGACTTTATGCCCCTGCCACAGCTGCCCTATGCTGACGCAGAAATACAGGCTGAGGACCGCCGCGATCGGCGTGATGAATGCCGTAAGTGCTAATACGAAAATGAATCCCGGATCCGCAAATCCCATGAAATCGGCTATTTCCCTGACAGCCTCGACCATGTCTTCGCCGGAAACTTTGAGCGTTCTCAAAAAGCTTGTGCCGGCAATGAAAACCGACAGGAACACGCAGAAGTAGTTGAGGAGCATCCAGACGGAACCGGTTATGACTTTCGAATGTATTATCATATCAGTCTTAACAGGCAGAGTGAAAGTTAAGTATCCTTCTGAAGTATACAGGTTCCTGTAGTACCGCACGACCAGATAGATCATGGTTACGATGCTGGCCGCGATGATGCCGATGTAGAATATCCCGATGAACGAGAACGTGAAAAGACTCATTCCGATAGAATCTTCGAGATGGGGAATCGTCTGCACGACAACGGCGGTCATTATTCCCAGGATGATCACCAGCGCATCTATAGCAACGGTAACTTTCCAAGTAGCGATAAAATCATGCTTCAGTAATTTTCCTAACATCTGAACACCTCCCTGAACAGGCTGTCTACTGACTTGCCTTCATTGCTCCTGATCTCATCCACGCCGCAGAAGCGCACGATATTTCCCTGCTTCAGGAAAATGACTTCGTCAAGTATGTTCTCGACATCGGAGATCAGGTGCGTGGATATGAGGATGGAAGCTTTTTCATCATAATTCGTGATTATCGTATTCAGGATGTAGTCCCTTGCGGCCGGATCCACGCCGGCTATCGGCTCGTCCAGCACGTAAAGGTCGGCCCTGCGGCTCATGACGAGGATCAGCTGCACCTTTTCCTTAGTACCTTTTGAGAGGGTACGAAGGCGTGCGCTCGGATCTATGCCGAGCTTGCCGAGCATATCGTATGCTCTTTCGGCGTCAAAATCTTCGTAAAAATCACAGAAATAATCGATGGTCTCTTTCACTGATGCCGATTTGCCCAGATAGGTCGTATCGGGAAGATATGATATAACCTTTTTGCTTTCGGCGCCGATCGGATTGCCCTCTACCGTAACCTCTCCCGAGGTAGGCTGAAGCAGTCCGCATATTATTTTTATAAGCGTCGTCTTGCCGCTCCCGTTAGGTCCGAGGAGCCCTATGATATGACCGCTCTCAAGCTCGATATTCAGATTGTTGAGCGCGGTTACATTTCCGTATTTTTTAGTAAGAGAACTTACTTTCAGTAATGAACTCATGATTCCTCCTTAATAGTTTTCTTTTACAAGTTTCAGCACTTCGTCTTTTCCGAGCCCGAGACGTTTCATCTGCGTGATGAAAGCTTCGGCTCTGCCGTTGGCGATGCTGTCTCTGAGCGACGCGATAACGCTCTCGTCATCCGTGATATAGCGGCCGCTCGTTCGTTCACTGTGCATAAGCCCCCGGCGTTCCATTTCACTGAGCGCTCTCTGCATCGTATTCGGATTGACCGCGGCAGCGGATGCGAGCTCTCTTACGCTCGGAACTTTCGCTCCGGGAGACAGCGCGCCGGAAACTATGTCATATTCCATATGCTCCATGATCTGAACGAAAATCGGTCGGTCAGAATTCAGGTTCCATGACATTGCTGTTCTCCTTTCTCTGATATTGTTGTGTCATTCCATTAGTGTATTAAGACAATAACACAATAATACAGATGAATGATTCCGTCAAGTCTTTTATTTCAAGCAGGGATAAACAACGGGCGAACCTTTTCGTATAATATTGAGCATCAGGGAGAAGTACACTATGAAAAAAATCCTTTCTTTCATTATGATGATCGCAGCGATGAGCCTGCTATGGCCGATAGCCGCATGGGAGGATGAGCCTGAACAGAAGACTGTGAAGGTCGGGTATTTCGAGAACGAGATATTCCAGAAAGGCGCTAAAGACGGTGCTGTGAAGAACGGATATGCCTACGAGTACTACCGCAAGCTTTCCGAATACACGGGCTGGGAATACACATATGTATACGGTGATTTTCCTGATCTGTACCAGATGCTTCTGGACGGACAGATCGATCTGCTGGCCGGGCTCGCGCGGACGGAAGAGAGGGAGAGCATCATAAACTATCCCGACAGCGCCATGGGAAGCGAGACGTATAACATGGTGAAGCATGAGGATGATGAAAGCATCACCTATTCATATGCGACTCTTTCCGGAAAGAAGATAGGCGTGCTCGACAGCGTCATGGTCGGCGTGCTGGAGAGGTTTCTTGACGAGCACGAGATAAATGCCGAAGTAATCAAATACCCGGATTATCAGGAAATGCTGGATGATTTTGATAGCGGAGCTTTTGATGCATTTGTCGCGGAAAGCGACGGCGCATCCGGCAGAAACAACGCAGAGCTTTTATATGCTTTCGGATCGTCCGATTATTACCTGTGCGTGACGCTTGACAGGAAGGATCTTCTTGAAGAGCTCAATACCGCACAGGAACAGCTGTCCGTCGAAGAACCGAACTATCTCAGCTCTCTGCGCATCAAATACTATTCTGCGAGCATATCAAGCAGGAGCATGTCCAATGAAGAAAAAGAGTGGCTTAAGACCCATCAGGAACTGAGGGTCGGCTATCTTAACAGCTATCTTCCGTATTCAGATACCGGCTCATCAGGGCAGGTGACAGGTCTTGTAAGTGAACTGATGCCTCATATGCTTGAAGAACTCGGGATCAGGTACCTGGAAATATCCTACAGGGGATACAGCAACTATGACGACATGATCAATGATATGCGAAGCGGTGCGATCGATGTCGCATTTCCTGTTGGCGGCGGGTTGTACTACAACGAGCAGAACGGCATATATCAGTCGGCCGCGGTCGAGTCAGCAGCAACCGAGCTTGTGTACAAGGGAGAATACAGGGAAGAAGTTGAGTCTGATTTTGCGGTCAATGAGAACAACCGCATGCAGTTCTATTACATCAGCGCGCATTACCCCGATGCTGAGATCACATACTATCCGTCCATAGAGGACTGCCTTGCGGCGGTGGATGAAGGAAAGTCTGCAGCGACAACGCTCAACGGCCTGCGCGCCAACGATATTATCAAGCGGAGCAGATATGATAATCTTTCCATGAGGAAGATGAATTACATGGACGACCGGTGCTTCGGAATAAAGATCGGAAACGAAGGTCTGCTGAAGCTCATAAACCGCGGCATCAGCGTTGTCGGAGAGGATTACCTCCAGAACCTTCCGTACCGGTACACGGACGGACTGTACACATACTCGGCAATGCCGTGAAATTCACGCCTGCGGGAGGATCGGTTGAACTCGTAGTCAGAAAGAAGAATTCATTCGGCGGGCGGACGACGATGGAATTTATAATTACCGATACCGGTGTCGGCATCAGCAAGGAGTTCCTGCCGCATCTTTTCGATGCGTTCGCGCAGGAGGATTCATCCTCGACAGGAAAGTACAGCAGCACCGGGCTCGGCATGGCCATCACGAAGAACATCGTAGAGATGATGAACGGTAATATAGCAGTTGAAAGCGAAAAGAACAAGGGGACGAAGTTCACCGTTACGGTCACGCTCCAGGATTCTGAACGCTCGTTATCGAAAATCGCACCTGAAGAGATAGATGTGAAGGAACTCAGCGTTCTTATAGTTGATGACGATCCTCTGGCTTGCGAGAATGCCGAGATTGTGCTCAGAAAAGCCGGGATATCCGCAGAGATTGCCGCATCCGGTGAAGACGCGGTCGAAAGGGTCGAGCTGCGGCATGCCAGGATGGAGCCTTACGACCTGATCCTTATTGACTGGAAGATGCCGGAATGGACGGCATCGAGACAACGAGAAGAATACGGAAGATCGCCGGAAGCGAGTCTGCGATCATAATACTCACGGCATACAGATGGGATGATGTGCTTGATGAAGCGATGCAGGCAGGGGTGGACAGTTTCCTTGCCAAACCGATTTTCGCCGCGAACGTTCTCGAGGAATTCAGAGCTGCACGCATGAGGAAGAGCATTATCCCCGAGCCGGCAGAAAGAGGTGCGAGCCTTGCCGGAAAACGCATACTTCTTGCCGAGGATATGGAGATAAATGCAGAGATAATGACCATGGTGCTTCAGATGAAGGATATGGAAGTCGACCTTGCAGTAAACGGAAAGATCGCCGTAGAAAAGTTCTCATCCAATCCGGAAGGATATTATGCAGCCATCCTCATGGATATGCGCATGCCGGAGATGGACGGACTCGAGGCCACGAGAGCGATACGCGCCATGGACAGGGAAGACGCGAAGAAGATACCGATCATCGCGCTCACCGCGAATGCTTTCGACGAAGACGTTCAGCGCAGCATGCAGGCAGGACTCAATGCTCATCTGTCAAAGCCCGTGCAGCCTGACGACCTGTTCGCGGCGCTCGAGAATCTGATCTGATTTTTTGTTATCCGGTGACGATTTTTAGTGATATATATGTAATTAAATGCTATGATATATATGTTTTTCCGATGTTGGCAAAAAGGAGAGAAAAATGGATAAGAAAATACCGCTTATAACGATCAACAGAGAGTACGGTGCAGGAGGAAGGGCACTTGCGGCCATACTGTCGGAGAAGCTTTCGATACCGTACTATGACAGGGATTTTGTGAAGAAAACCGTAGAAGAGAGCGGATACGAAGAGGATGAGATCGACCGTGAGGGAGAGGAGATAAGCAGACCTTCGTGGATGCTGAACAGCTTCTTAAACGGCGCGGTTTCCTACAGCAGCTCTCATGACGGAATCTTCAAGGCTCAGAAGAAAGTAATTCTCGAGCTCGCCGAAAGCCCGTGCATCATAGTCGGGCGTTGTGCTGACCGCATACTCAGCGGAGCAGGGATCGATAATATCAGCATTTACCTGCACGCACCGCTTGAAATGAGAATGAAGCGTGCGAAGGAGCTTGCAGAGAACGGCGACATGAAGCTTGAGAAGTTCGTGGAAGAACGCGACAGAAAGCGGAGGATTTTTTATAAAGAATATACCGGCTTCGAAATAGACAATGCATCGAATTACACGCTGTGCTTCGATGTCAGCAAGATCGGAATCGCGCAGTGCGCGGAGACGGTTCTTAAAATGATAGAAATTTAATGGGCCGATTTTCGATACACAGGAGGGAGACTTATATGAAAAAGCGTTTGCAGTTTATATGCTGCTTAATGGTCTCATCAATGCTCATCCTTTCCGGATGCGGAGGACAGAGGATGATGATGGGCACGGGAGGAACGTCGGGAACGTACTATGCTTTCGGCGGAGTTCTTGCGCAGTATATGGACAACTACACGGATTATGATGTCACGGCGGTTTCGACGGCGGCTTCAAAGGCTAACATACAGAGTATCGGGGACGGTGATTATCAGATAGGATTCACCCAGTCCGATGTTATGAACTATGCATGGGAGGGCAGCAGGTCGTTTGAGACTGACGGCCCGAGCAGGGATTTCCGCGTTCTCGGAGCGCTGTATGCCGAGACGGTCCAGCTGATCACCATGAAGGAAGACATCAGGACAGTAGAAGACCTGAAGGGAAAGAGCGTTTCTATAGGTGCACCGGGTTCAGGCGTTTACTTCAACGCAATGGACGTGCTCGAGGGCGCATGCCTTTCGGTTGAAGACATAAAGCCTCAGTACCAGAGCTTCGACGACAGCAAAGAGGCCTTAAAGGACGGACAGATAGATGCGGCATTCATAGTTGCAGGCGCGCCGACATCGGCCATAACGGAGCTTGCGACGACGAACGGCGTTTACCTTGTCCCGATAGAGGGAGACTTAAGGGAGAGCATCATGGGCCTTTGCCCGTACTATGCTCCGATGGAAATCCCCGCGGGTACTTATCCCGGACAGGATGAGCCGATCAACACGATCACGATCAAGGCAACTCTCGTAGTTGATGCTGATCTTTCCGAGGATACGGTGTATGACCTTACCGCAGCGATTTTCGATCATGCTGAGGATATAAGCAAGGAAAATGCCAAGGGCGAGGAGCTTTCTGTAGAAAATGCGACATCAGGCATAACCGTTCCGTTCCATGACGGTGCCGCGCGCTACTATAAGGAGCACGGTGTCGATGTTATCGTGCAGGACTGACATCTCAGAGAACATTAAGGAGGATCTATGGGCAATCAGGTTGATGATATACAGGAAAACATAACAGAAGAACAGGGTCTTGAAGATGTCATGAAGAAGTATGACAGAGAGTCCAACATCCGTACCTGGACGGGAAAACCGGCGCTCGCCGTAAAAGCCGTGCTGATAGGATTTTCGCTCTACTGCATATGGGTGACTCTTTTCGCGACATTCCTTGAGGAGATAAGGCTCACGTCATTCATGGGAATGATCGTGCTTCTCGGATTCCTTTATTATCCGGCAAGCAAGGAAAGCAACAGAGAAAACTATATTCCGTGGTACGACATAGTCGGAATGGTTCTAGGAGCGGGAGCTTTCTTCTACTACACGGTATGTGCCGAGCAGATAATACAGCAGGGAACGAGGTTCCATGCGTATCAGATAATCATTGCGGTCATCGGGATCATCGCACTTCTCGAAGTGACGAGAAGGTGCGTCGGATGGCCTATTCTGATAGTTGCGCTGTTCTTCATCGTGTACGCGATGGTTTACGGACTGACGAATCCTTCAGTCTTAGGAAGGATGAGATATCTTGTAAGGAATCTTTTCTACGCGAAGACCGGAATACTGTCGACACCGATCAATGTTTGCTCGAAGTACATAGTCGTATTCATCATATTCGGAGCATTCCTTGAGAGAACAGGTATTTCAGAGCTCTTCATAAACATCGCTAACTGCGTGGCAGGGCGTTTCGCCGGAGGTCCCGCGAAGGTTGCTGTCATCTCTTCGGCTCTTTGCGGAATGGTCAGCGGATCTTCAGTGGGAAACACAGTTACTACCGGATCGGTAACGATACCGATGATGAAGGATACGGGATATAAGTCAGAGTTTGCGGGAGCAGTAGAGGCCGCGGCTTCAACAGGCGGACAGATCATGCCGCCTATAATGGGTGCGGCGGCGTTCCTGATGGCGGATATCATCGGCGTACCATATTCGGATATACTGTCGAGGGCGATACTGCCGGCTATACTGTATTTCACCGGAATTATCATCGCGGTGCATCTTGAGGCGAAGAAGTACGGCCTTACGGGAATTCCCGTTGAGAAGCTGCCGAAGTTTTCTTCACTCCTGAAGAGGATATACCTGCTTCTGCCTCTCGTTCTTCTTGTGTTCTGGGTTTCGAACAACATGATGACGATGCAGAGAGCTGCTGCATTTTCAATCGTAGCAGCTATCGCAGTCGGAGTTCTTGACGGATTCATCAGCGGAGACAAGTTCACGATGAAGAAATTCTTCGAATCGCTTGAGGCCGGTGGAAAAGGCACGATCACTGTAGGCGCAGCCTGCGGCGTTGCCGGAATAATCTCAGGCACGATCACGATGACAGGACTTGCGAACGAAATGATAAATGCGATCGTAGCGGTTGCAGGAAATAAGCTCTTCATAGCTCTGTTCCTTACGATGCTATGCTGCATCGTCCTCGGAATGGGTGTCCCGACGACGGCTACATACTGCATAATGGCAGCCACATGCGCGCCTATACTTACAAGAATGGGTGTTCCGATACTTGCGGCACATTTCTTCGTGTTCTATTTCGGAATCGTTGCGGATATCACGCCTCCTGTTGCGCTTGCAGCCTATGCGGGAAGCGCCATAGCAAAATCAAACCCGATGCGGACGGCCGTTGCCGCCACGAAAATGGCTATTGCGGCATTCCTTATCCCGTACATATTCTGCTTCAATCCTGAGATGCTTCTCATAGAGACGAATGCGCTTAACGTGATAGTCATATACGTTACTGCGCTGATAGGCATCATCGGCGTTGCGGCAGCGCTTGAAGGATATCTTCTTGTGAACATGGGAATTGTTGACAGGCTTCTGCTCATCGCAGGAGGTATAATGCTGATCTTCCCGGGCGCACTCACGGATGCAGCGGGCATCGCGCTGATCGCGGCAGGAGTAGGCATTCAGATGCTGATGAAGAAAAAGACGCCGGCTGCTCAGTAAGGGCAGTCAGTATTCCATGTTGATCCACTGCGCAAAGGCGGTCTTGTCTTTGCTGCTGTAGCCGTTGTTCTCGTAGAAGCGGAGCGTAGCCGGATCCTTTGAACCTGTCATGAGCATGAGCTTATAGCAGTTTTCGGTATCGGCGACAGTTCTCGCATAAGCGAGGCATTCGCCGGCATAGCCTTTGCCTCTGCAGTCGGAAAGGGTCACGACGTTTTCTATGAGGGCATACGGCCTCACGGTCCGAGAAAGATTCGGAACTATTATGCATGTGCATGATGAGACGATCCTTCCGTCAACCTCATTGACGATAAGATGGTATTTTTCATCGCCGAGGATCTTCTGCCAGGTCTCTTCAAGGTGTGCATCATGTTCGGGAATGCACTTATCGTGCAGGTGAAGATATAATTCAAGAATACCGTCTAGATCGTCATATGCTGCTTCGCGTACCATAGCATCTTCCTCCGTGGGTCTTATTGCGACGATAACCATTTTACTGCATTGCCCGGCAATAATCAAAGAATATGGTTACGCGGAACGCTTTTTCTTGCGTAAAGCTAAATGATGTGTTATATTTGCTTAGTTGAATTGTTAATTCGGCTGAGGATTCAAAGTATGCGGATGACTTTATCCATCCTGCGCAGGCACTGCCTGCAAACTTTACGGCTATAGCCAAGCGGTAAGGCACAGGATTTTGATTCCTGCATTCGCTGGTTCGAATCCAGCTAGCCGTGTAATGCTGTAAGGAAGTTCTTACTGCATCGTATGTGATGCGCATGAGTCAATGATCAACTTGATGGGATACTAGCTCAGTTGGTAGAGCACCTGACTTTTAATCAGGTTGTCGGGGGTTCGAATCCCCCGTGTCTCATTCAAAAGAATAGCGAAAAATCTATATTCTTACTTGCGATGTGGGGAAAATGTGGAGACGGCCTACATCGCAAATTTTTTTTCAAAATGATCATTAAGCTTATCAGTAAATGCCTTGTCATATTCTGACATATTTCCGCGATAGTGCTGATTCAAACAATAATCAGATGCCCATCCGCCGCGCTGCATGATGGTTTCATTCGGCGCACCTAAAAAGTGCATGATACTTGCTGAATAATGCCTCAGATCATGAAATCTGAAATGAGGGATATCCAGATCAGAGAGAACGTGGCCAAAATGCTCAGTTATCCATGCAGGATAGCAAGATA
>JAILNQ010000049.1 GCA_024691425.1 Lachnospiraceae bacterium | reverse complement strand
AACCGGCATCTGCGATCAGGGTTTCTATCCCGATGTCCTTTATCTTGTCGTATAATCCCTTGAATGTCCGGCTGTCATGCATGTTCCCCGGGCTCACCGTATATCCCAGCACCCATCCGTTCTTATCGCAGGCCGTTTCTGCTGAGTATGCAAAAACCTGTTTGTGCTCTCCCTTGTGAAACCATCCACTTTCCGGATCGCTTGTGCTTTCCTTTATCTCTTTCCCTCCAGAAGGACCATCCGGTGGTGGATTATCATCGTTATGATCATCATGATCTCGGTGGAATGTTCCGCCGCATTTCATGATCATATTTCATACATTTCTGTTTGAATATCAAGAATCTATGCTTACCCAAACATTTAAACTGATATGAGCAGGATTCTTACGGCAGATTGTACGGATTCCTGCTTGAGAAACGTTCGTAAGGAGGAATCAATATGAATGAGAACAGGGAATTCGTTGAAACAGTAAGAAGGTTTGAAAAAGAGGGTATCGAAAACCCGATAGAGAAGGCCATAGAGCATTGCATAGAAAACCACGTCCTTGAGAGATTCCTCAGGGAACGGAGAGCGGAGGTGTTGAAGACCATGGCGATTGATATGACATTTGAGAGACGGGAAGTGCTGATCCGAGAGGAAGGCCGTGAAGAAGGCCGAGAGGAGGGCCAGATAATAGGCGCGGACAGACTTGCGAGCCTTCTGAAGAAGCTCGAGCCCGGGAGCGAGGAGTTCAACAGGGCATTAAATGCCACAGAGGAAGAACGTCAGGAACTCTATCGGAAGTATGATATCCTTTCATAACTAAAATAGCCTCAATCTCTTAAGCATCCTATAGGAACAACTGGTTCGACTGGCCGCTTTTCGCTGATGAATCTGGCGCAATTTGTAGCATCAGTCCATTTATAGGCAGACATCGGAATATGAATACCGCGATCTCATCAGGCAGGCCGCGGTATTTTTGCACGCATTGATTTGAATTTCTCGGATAAATAACACTGTTATCTATTAAATAATCCTTGCGTTATTTGCCATCCGAAACTACTATATTGTTTTATAAGGGAACAAATATATACAAAGGGAGGATGACATGGCATACGAAAGGATAAGAGAGCAGGTATTCTGCCAGGAAGTTGAAAAGAAGCTTGACTCGGAGGCCGAAAGGCAGTACGGAAAAGGGCTCGGAGAGCTCACCGATGCTGAGATATATGCATGCCTCATGCAGGTGACGAAAGATTTTACCGCATCGACGGAACGTATAAGCGGTGATAAGAAGATATACTATATCTCTGCGGAGTTCCTTATCGGGAAGCTCCTTTCCAACAATCTCATAAATCTTGGAATATACGACAGGGTAAAGGAGATCCTGAAAAAGTACGGAAAGGACCTTGCTGCCATAGAAGAGGCGGAAAAGGAGCCTTCGCTCGGTAACGGCGGGCTAGGCCGGCTTGCGGCGTGCTTCCTCGACTCGATAGCGTCGCTCGGTCTGTGCGGTGACGGCATAGGACTCAATTACCATTTCGGACTTTTCAGGCAGGTATTTGCTGACAGGCTCCAGACCGCGGTGCCCGATGAATGGCTCGGCGACGGCATAGACAGATCATGGCTCAAGAAGACGGATATTTCCTTTGAAGTAAGCTTCGGCAAGAAGAAGGTAAGATCCGTGCTCTACGACATCGATGTGGTCGGATACGAGAACGGCGTGAACAGGCTCCGTCTTTTCGATCTCGAGAGCGTTGACGAATCGATAGTAAAGTCGGGCATAACCTTCGATAAGGAGGACATTGAGAAGAACCTGACGCTTTTCCTCTATCCGGATGATTCCGATGAGGCAGGCAATCTTCTTCGCATATACCAGCAGTATTTCATGGTGTCGAATGCGGCTCAGCTGATCCTTAAAGAGCTTCATGAGCAGCAGATAGATCTCCATGAGATGGACAAGCATGCCGTCATCCAGATAAATGATACGCATCCTACGATGGTGATCCCAGAGCTCATCAGAATACTGACCGAAGAGAAGGCGATGCCGATGGATGAGGCGATAGATGTCGTCTCAAGGACATGCGCGTACACGAACCATACGATACTCGCGGAGGCGCTCGAAAAGTGGCCGCTTTCCTACCTTGAGAAAGTCGTTCCCCAACTCGTTCCGATAATAAAGGAACTCGACAAGAGGGTCCGCAGCAAGTACAAGGACAAGAAGGTATGGATAATCGATGCCGACAAGCGCGTCCATATGGCTCATATCGACATCCACTACGGATTCTCCGTAAACGGAGTTGCCGCGCTCCATACGGAGATACTCAAGCAGAACGAGCTCAATCATTTCTATAAGATATATCCTGAGAAGTTCAACAACAAGACGAACGGCATAACGTTCAGGAGATGGCTCATGTCCTGCAATCCTGAGCTTGCCGGCACGATAACTTCGCTGATCGGTGATGCATGGAAAGCTGATGCGTCAAAGCTTGAAAAGCTCATGGATCATATCGGCGAGGAGAGCGCCGCAGCATCTGTCATGGCGGTCAAGAACACAAAGAAGGAAGAACTCATCAGGTATATCAGCGCCCATGAGGGCGTCGATCTTCCGCCGGATGCGATTTTCGACATACAGATCAAGAGGATGCACGAATACAAGCGTCAGCAGATGAACGCTCTGTACATCATTCATAAATATCTCGAGATCAAGTCAGGCAAGAAGCCGGTCTGTCCGCTCGCGTTCATATTCGGTGCGAAGGCGGCACCCGCATATGTCATCGCACAGGATGTCATACATCTGCTTTTATGCCTGCAGGAGATCGTGAACAAAGATCCCGACGTATCTCCGTACATGAAGGTCGTTATGGTCGAGAACTACAACGTCTCATATGCTGAAAAGCTCATTCCTGCCTGCGACATTTCCGAGCAGATAAGCCTTGCGTCAAAGGAAGCTTCGGGAACAGGAAACATGAAGTTCATGCTGAACGGCGCAGTTACGCTCGGCACTATGGACGGCGCAAACGTTGAGATACATGACCTTGTCGGCGACGAGAACATCTATGTTTTCGGAAAGGATTCTGATACCGTAATAGATCTTTATGCGAAGAGCGCATACGTTTCGAAGGACTACTATAAGAAGAGCAAAGTCATAAAGGAAGCGGTCGATTTCATAACTGATAAGAAGGTGCTCGCGGTGGGCCATAAGGAGAACCTTATGCGGCTTAAGAAAGAGCTCCTCAACAAGGACTGGTTCATGACACTGCTCGATCTTGAAGAGTATATAAAGGTCAAGGATCAGGCGTTTGCCGATTACGAGGATAGAAAATCATGGGGCCAGAAGATGCTCGTAAACATCGCGAAGGCCGGATTCTTCTCGTCGGACCGCACGATCAGTGAGTACAACAGGGACATCTGGCACCTGTAGGACAGGATATGGTTAAGTCTGCAGTTACAAAAATACTGATATTCATAACGGCTGCCGCCATCATGGCGGCGGCCCTTGTTGTAGTGGCGCTGATACCGAAAAGCGCAATAAGGCAGCAGATGCTGGAGAGTGCGCAGCATCTGGCTTCAGAAGATATGTACGACCTGACGGTGCCGGATGTGGTGGCAAGCTGCACCGACCACTATTCAGATTCGATCCTTCTGAACATCATATACTGCTATGATAGCTCCCGTCCGGCTTCGTCCGTCATGAACAGCGCATACTACCATGATCCTGTGCTTGAAGAGAATGAAAACTTTCTTGAGGCCGTAACTTCTGACAGGGAGCCGAACCTTCAGTACCTGAGATACTGGCACGGATCTGCGCTTCTGCTGCGTCCGCTCCTGACGCTGATTCCGGTACAGAAGATATATATTCTGAATGCAGTCATCATTGCAGTTCTTGCGGCAGCACTCATCACGCAGCTTATCAGGGCGGGCCATAAGCTTCTGGCTTTAGCATTCTCTGTCTCGATGGTGATGGTCCGCATCTGGTTCGTTCCGTTCTCGCTCGAATACTTCTGGAATTTCATGATAATGTTCATCGCCTGCATCATAGCTGTAAGGCTTGCAGGATGCGGAAGCACAGGTAAGATCACATCATTCTTCCTTCTTACCGGGATGGTCACGAACTTCCTTGATTTTCTCACGACGGAGACGATAACGCTTCTGATGCCGCTCCTTATCATAGTGAGCATACGCAATAAGAACAGGGAGAAAATAAAGGATCAGGCAGTCCTGTCCGTACGCTCGGCCATCTCCTGGCTTTGCGGCTACGCGTTCATGTGGATGGCAAAATGGGCGCTGGCGGCGGCAGTGCTCCGCAAAACCGTTCTTCCGCTTGTGACAGGGCATATCGTAAAGAGGCTCGGGATGAACGCCGACATGAATTCTTTCGGCTATTACATAGGTGCGGTAACGAGGAATTTTTCATGCCTCTTCCCGCTAGGGCACGGACTGTGGGGGATCATCGGATTCGGCATTATAGTCCTTACAGGGCTGTATTTCGGATATGTGTACAGGAAGCCGGGCCACGACAGGCGGGCCGTGCTGCTCTATGCATCTCTTGCCCTCGTTCCGGTCATAAGATATCTGGTTCTTCACAACCATTCATACATACATTTCTTTTTCACATACAGGGCTCTGGCACCGACAGTGCTTGCGGCAGTCCTGATCATAGGCGAGCTGATGGAGGGCGCGGATGGAAATGAACAGTGACATGAAAAAGCAGCTTTCCATCGTGATGCCCTGCAGGAACGAGGCTGCTACGGTCGGGATTTGCGTAGACGAGGCCGCACGGATGATGGCAGAGCATGATCTTAACGGAGAGATCATAGTCATAGACAATGCATCCTCTGACAGCTCCGCTAAAGAGGCGGAATCTCATGGTGCGAAAGTCATCCGCGAAGACCGTACCGGGTACGGATATGCCATAAGACGCGGACTTTCTGAGGCTTCAGGGGATGTGATCATCATCGGCGACTGCGACACCACGTATGATTTTGCTGAAAGCTATAGAATATATGAGATGCTGGCCGGGGGCGGATATGACATGGTAGTTCCCGACCGCTTCGCGGGAAAAATGGAAAAGGGCGCCATGCAGCTTTCCCACGTTCTGGGTGTCAAGTTTCTGTCATATATCGGAAGGAAGAAGTTCGATACGGATGTCAGGGATTTTCACTGCGGGCTCCGTGGCATAACAAGAGATGCCCTGAAAAAGATCGAACTCCACACCGGAGGCATGGAGTTCGCTTCTGAAATGATAGCCGAGGCTGCCGCGAGCGGGCTTCGCATCGGACAGATCGGCATCACCTTGAGAAGATGCGGCTACCCGAGAAGGTCAAAGCTCAATGCCGCACGTGACGGCATGAGGCATCTTCTGTATATTTTGAGATTTACTGCGCGTCGATGAAGATCAGGTCGAACGCATATCCTTCAAGATCAAGCTTCGCTGAAAATACGTTCTCTTCAGGATCGGTATCCTGATATAAATGAACCTTGCCGTCCTTATCGAGAGCCAGCACCGCATAGGTCCTGCCGGCCTTCTGGCACGGTCCCGGGATATGGATCTTAAGAGTTCCGTTCTTGAGTGAATATGTGTTGGCGCCGTTCTCAGTCATTGAGAAAGAGAAAGCTTCTGTCCAGCCTGCAGGCGTGGAATTAGCGAAAAGAACCGATGCTGCCAGTCCCTGCTTCTGTCTGCCGAGGCTCACGTTCTGGACGATGTTGCCGGCTGCATCATAATATGAAGCGCCGATGGCGTTCGGGTCGATGAACACTTCGCGTCCTGAACTGGAACTTGAAGAAACATCATCGTTGCCGCCTCCAGCAGGAACGACAACAGGCTGATTGCCTGAACCGAGCACGAGCTCGCCGTCAAAAGGTATCGTTACGATATCCTTCGGAACGTCATTGCTGCCTGCGCTCTTTGCAAATACGGTGGCCGCAGGAACGACCGCCACGATGAGGGTAAGTGCGAAAGCCGCAAAACGTCTTTTCCTTATCCTGATCTCGGATGTCTTGTTGTTTACTGACTGTTTTTTCATTTTAGTGCTGCTCCTTGATGATTGATTGATATTAAAAATCCAAAGAAGATAATATCACTGATAGGCTTCTGATTCAATAGTTTCAGCGCTTGCTTTTTCTGTCATATAGTGGTATAATTGTCACAAATCTGGATGATCATTGATTTTATGAAAGGAAATGTGATATGCAGGTCGGAGCAATAAGCATGGCAGCTCCCATGCCGTACATCTACAACACGAATACGGTAAACAGGGCTTCGATGAACAAGATCAAGCCGATAGAGGACGACCTTCTCGCTTCCAAGACGGATTTCAGCGAGCTTACCGAGCAGGAGAACACGAACCCTCTGGCGATAGGTGAGACGAAGGATTTTGCAGGCATACTGGACATGCAGATGGAAATGGGCAGACAGAATGCTGCAAGGCTTGGATTATAAGAAGCATTTCGGGCGGGTTAACCGCCCGTTTTTATTGCCCGGAAATATCGGGCGGATATATCAGGTGAGGTTCTAAGCGGTTGACAGATATTCTTTCAGTTGAGAACATGCGCGAAAGCGACAGACATACGATAGAGGCGGGAACACCCGGACGCGAGCTCATGATGAGGGCCGCCAGGGGTGTTTTTGATAGTGTGTCATGGAAAGCGCCGGTGGCGATAGTATGCGGCAGCGGAAACAACGCGGGCGACGGCTATGCGCTCGCCCTGCTTCTTCATGAGGCGAAAATCGAAACCGCCATCATCACCTGCTCTGAGAAGTTCTCAGAGGACGGTAGGTATTATTTTGATGAATGCAGACTGGCGGGAATTCCCGTCCGCACATGGCCTGAGACTGAAGCGGCAGGAGGCCTTAAGGAATATGCCACAGCTGTAGACTGCCTGCTCGGAACGGGCTTTAAGGGTGATCTTCGGCCGGAGCTTGCAGAAGTCATAAAGGCCGTCAACGCATCCGGTTCATACATCGTGAGCGTTGATATGAACAGCGGTCTTAACGGGGATAACGGAATGGCGAAGCTGTGCGTCCGTTCTGATCTTACCGTTTCTATCGGCGGCTTCAAACCCGGACATTTCCTCAACATGGCAAAGGATTCCATGGCCGATAAGGTGAACATCGATATAGGCATAAAACCGGTGATGAAGCCATACTCGCTGATAGATGAAGAAGATGTGAAGGCTTTCTTCGGCAGGCGCGCGAACTTCTCGAACAAGGGAACATACGGATACACCGCGCTCATCGGCGGGAGCACGAGATACAGCGGAGCTATAAGACTTGCAGGGCTTGCAGAAGCCGCGGCAAGGAGCGGAGCCGGCGTGGTTAAGCTCGCGGTGCCGGCATCTCTTTCTGCCGAGATCATGCCCGGCATACTCGTCAGCACGCTTTTCCCTCTTTCAGAGGAAACTGACGAAAAGCACAATGCGCAGATAAAGTTTGAAAGGTCAGAGGCCGAAGAGCTCATATCGAACGTCAGGACCGTCGCGATCGGAATGGGAGCGGGGACCGGTGAGGGCACGAAGGAAATGCTCGGGTTCCTTCTGTCGGAATTTTCAGGGACTCTGATCGCGGATGCGGACGCGCTTACTGTCATGTCCGGCATGGAGCGTAAGCGGCTTCGCGAAAGCAGGTGCCGCCTTGTTCTGACTCCGCATGTAAAGGAATTTTCAAGACTTACCGGCCTGAATAAGGATGAGATACTTGCCGATCCGATAGGAGCGGCGAAGCAGTATGCGAGTGAGACCGGAAGCACCGTGCTTCTTAAAGGGCCGTCCACGATAGTCACGGACGGCAAAGAAGTTTTCATCACAGACAGGGGCTGTCCCGGGATGGCAACCGCGGGAAGCGGAGATGTGCTCTCAGGGATACTTGCGGCGGTGCTTGCCGGGTTTTCGCCCGATGAGGGCGCTTTGGAAGAGGGAGAGAACAGTCCGGACGGCAGAAGCCTGTGCTTCATGACGGCAGTCGGTGCGTATATAAACGGAGCGGCAGGAGAACTTGCCGAAAAGAAATTCGGGAGCGTCAGCATGACGGCGGCGGATACGGCCGGATGCATTCCGGATGTGCTGATGGGAATATAACGCTATAATTTGTAGCACATTTTGAATAGCGTGACAAAAAACACAACATGTGGTATAATAAATAGCGTTGAAACTGGGCGGGGACCCGGTATGGGAGTATATGATTCGGTAAGGAAGTGTTTTTCAAGTGCCCGATGAGGAAAAGAAGGGCCCGGGCTTGATCGGAAAAGCATGCGCCTTCATAGTGGACAAGAGGAACCTGTTTTTCCTACTGTTCACTATATTGGCGATCTTTTCAGCATTTTCAAGAAACTGGGTTAATGTTGAGAATTCTTTAGCTTATTATCTGCCAGATACGACAGAGACAAAAAAAGGCCTCGATCTGATGAGCGAGGAGTTCGTGACGTACGGAAGCTGTACATTCATGGTCGCGAACGTTTCATATGAACAGGGGGAAAGGCTCGCCAGAAGCATTAATGAGATGGAGGGCGTATTTTCCGCCGATTTCAAAGATACCCCGGAATATTACAATAACGGATGCGCAAAGTTCGCGGTAACGTTCGATTATCCTGAGGATGACGAAAGGTGCCTTGAGGCACAGGATCGGATCAAGGATTTTCTGCGTGACTGCGACTATTATCTTGATACTAGCCTCGGCGATGTTTCCGCAGAGCTCATCAAGAATGAGATGAGCACTATCTCGATAATCGTGGTCATCATCGTTCTCGGCGTGCTTCTCATCACGACGGAAGCTTATGCCGAGATACCTGTTCTTCTCATAACATTCGGCGGCGCCGCCGTTCTTCAGATGGGAACGAATTTCGTATTCGGAACGATAAGCTACGTATCCGATTCGGTCACGATCGTTCTGCAGCTCGCGCTTTCCATCGACTATGCGATCATATATCTCAACCGCTACAAGGAGGAGCATCTGACGCTCCCGCCACGTGAAGCCGCGATAGAAGCGCTCACGAAGGCGATCCCCGAAATATCCGGAAGTTCCCTGACCACAATAGGCGGCCTTATCGCAATGACTTTCATGCAGTTCAAGATGGGTCCTGACATGGGCATCGTGCTCATAAAGGCCATTCTCTTAAGCCTTGTTTCCGTGTTCCTTCTCATGCCCGGCGTGATCATGCTCTTTGCGGGCCTTATGGAGAAGACGAAGCACAGGAACTTCATACCGAAAATCACCGCCATCGCAAAATTCGATTATGCTACGCGATTTTTTATGGTACCCGTTTTCATAGCCGTGATCATCGCGGCGTTCTTCATCTCGAACAGATGCCATTACGCATACGGTTACAGCAGCATCACGCCGCCGATAAGGAATGAGGCACAGATCGCAAAGGATATGATAAGCGAGAATTTCCACTCGCCGAACTTTGTCGCTGTCATCGTACCTGCAGGCGATTATGACAGGGAGAAGGCATTGCTTGCCGATCTCGAGTCAAGGGATGAAGTCGACCATGCAGTCGGGCTTTCGAACACGGAAGCGATCGGCGGATACATGCTCACGGACAGGCTTACACCGAGACAGTTCTCTGAACTCATCGATCTTGATTATGAAGCCGCGGAGCTCGTTTACGCCGCTTATGCGATAAATGATGAGGACTATGCGAAGGCGGTGAACGGTCTTTCGGATTACAAGGTTCCGCTCATCGACATGTTCATGTTCGTTCATAAAGAGGTCGAGGAAGGCTATGTAACGCTCGATGATGAGACTTGGAAGACGCTGAACGATGCCTGCAGGCTCATGAATTTCGCGAAGACTCAGCTCCAGGGAGAGAACTACGTGAGGATGCTCGTATATCTTGATATACCTGAGGATGAGCAGGATAGGATATATTCATTCATCGACGGGATGCATGCGATCGCAGGCCAGTATTATGATGAATGCCTTGTCTGCGGTGAGAGCGTCAGCGAGTACGATCTGAAAAAATCATTCGACAGGGATAACCTTGTCGTCAATATCGTATCTATCCTGGCCGTTCTGGTTGTCCTGCTGTTCACGTTCAAGTCGGCAGGAATGCCGGTTCTGCTGATCGCGGTCATCCAGGGAAGCATATGGATCAATTTCTCGGTCCCGACTCTTATGCATAATGATATCTTCTTCATGAGCTATCTGATCGTTTCATCCATCCAGATGGGTGCGAACATAGACTATGCGATCGTCATAGCGAGCCGGTATACGGAGCTTCGCGAGACAATGGGACGCAAAGAGGCGATAGTAGATACGATGAACCTTTCGTTCCCTACGATCGTGACGAGCGGGCCTATGCTCGCACTTGCCGGGATCACGATAGGAAGGCTCACTTCGGACGTTGCTATATACAACATAGGACAGTGCATAGGACTAGGAACGATAATATCGATCGGGATCACGCTGTTCATTCTTCCTCAGATACTTCTTGTGGGCGACACGATAATATCAAAGACTGCGTTCGTTATGAACATGCCGCTCCGCAGCAGGTCCGCATCCGGGCTCATCCGCGTGGACGGCGCGATAAGAGGGCGTATCAACGGTACTGTAACAGGTACCATGTCAGCTATCATAAGGGGTGATGTTTCGGCTTTCATTGAAGCGGGGAACATGGAGGTCGTGGATGAAGCAGGCGAAGAAGCGATCGAAGCAGTCGGTAAAGAAGCAGGTGAAACAGTCAGTAAAGAATCAGGCGGAACAGTCATCGAAGAAGTAAGCGAAACAGATAGTGAAAAAGGAAGCGAAGCAGAAACCGAAAAAGTGAGTGAAGAAGAAAGCGGAAAACAGAGCAGGAAGGAGGGTGACTGATATGAAAAGAATTCTCAGGATGCTCCTTCCGATGCTCTGCATCATTTCAATGATCGCGGCAGATGTTCAGCCTGTCATGGCCAAAGTTGCGGAGGCTGAGACCGCGGCGAAAACCGTGAGGGCTGAGGCAGAGGATGAAGCTGCAGGAGATGAGGATGCAAAAGCGGCAGAAGATAAAACGAAATCAGAAGATGAGACCGGATCGGATGAAGAGACCGATGCAGAGTCTGTTGAAAAAAACGATGCTTCTGAAATGACTCAGATACATATATCTGATTACGAGGACTGGTGCGGCCTTGCGAGAAAGTGCTCGCTCGATTCATGGTCGAGGGATAAATACGTCATTCTGACCGACAATATCGATTTTGGCATGAAGGAGTTCATGCCTATCCCGTATTTTGCAGGCATTTTCGAAGGAAACGGATATACGGTCAATAAGGCGGCTTATACGGATGAGAGGAGCAACATAGGGATTTTCTCGAAGACGGCTAAGAGCGCGGTCATAAGGAACCTGAACGTCATAGGGGTCATGAAGCCGTCGGGAGAAGTATTCAATATCGGCGGAATAGCAGGAGAAAACGCCGGACTCATCGCGAACTGCAGCTATGACGGATACGTTGAGGGATTTGAGTATGTGGGTGGTATTGCCGGATATAACGTACAGACCGGTATCATAACAGGCTGCACGATAAAAGGCAAGATCACGGGCCTTCATCACGTCGGAGGGATAGCCGGAGCCAATTCCGGGCTTATTACCGGATGTTCGGGCTCTGCGGATATCAACACGGTCACGAAGGAAACTGAGACCGGGATCGCCGACATAAAGGTCGAGGAGATGTTCACATCGCTTCTGAACATCGGAAAAGAGGAGGGTAACAAAAAAACGCTCAGCGCCTCCGACAGTCCGATCGATATCGGAGGGATAGCAGGTAACAACACCGGAGAGATAAGCTCGTGCATAAGCGATTCTACAGTCGGATACGAGCATGTCGGATATAACGTAGGAGGAATCGCAGGAAGGCAGTCCGGATACATACATAACTGCACGAACACCGGATATGTGCGCGGAAGGAAAGATGCGGGCGGGATCGTCGGCCAGGCGGAACCGTACATAAGGCTTGACCTCAGCGCGGATATAATAGCGCAGATAAGCACGGCGATAAACAACCTGCATGACAGCGTCGACCAGACTATAAAAGATACCGACAATTCGTCCGCGGCGGTTTCCGCAAGGCTCAATGTCGTAAAGAGTTTCGCTGACAGGGCGCTCAGCGATACGGGTTATCTTGCGAACGGCACCGAGGATTTCGTGAACGGCGTTGTGAGCTCAACGAACGAGCTGATCGGAAGAGCGGAATACATCATAGGGGAATCATCAAAGAGAGACGGTCCGCTCGAGGATATCGCGGATGCGGGATCTAACCTCAGGAATGCCGCATCTGACCTTGAAAGAGCGGCCGAGGATCTTGATGTCTACAATTACCTTGATGACGGTGAAAAGGCCAGATACGACGATGCAAAAAAGGCTATAGAGGATGCTACGGATGAATATGAGGAATATTACGAGGAATTCTATGAATCCCCTGAAGCCGCAACAAAGCGTGAAGAAGAAAGACAGAAATACATAGACGAGAAAGCCGATGCAGGCGAGTGGCCGTCGCATGATTATGATGATCTGACGGATGCACAGAAGAAGGAAGCCGACAGGGCTGCAGACGCGGCGGTTGCCGCATGGGCGGCCGAGGAGGCTAAGAATAAATATGACAGCGTTCATGCAGCCGATACGCCGCCGAAAACGTACCTCGACGTGATGTCGGAAAATGCTGAGGTCATCGCGGACATTATTTTCGCGCACGCGGATGAGATAGTCGATAATGAGCGCCTTGACGGAAAAGCCGCGACAAAGGACCTGAAGAAGATGGCTCAGAACCTCAAGGATGCAGGCAGGGGGTTCAGGGAGATCATATCTGACATTGCCGGCAGGAGCCCGGTAAGGTTCCCGGAGCTGTCCGATGAATTCAGGATGCATACGAACAGCCTTGTGTCGAACATACAGGGGATGAGTGACAATCTCGGTTTCCTCAATTCCGAGATGCAGGGGAGCACGGATAAGGTCTGTACCGACCTTGAAGGCGTGAACGACCGCTTCAGCGCGTTGATGCTTCTTTTCACCGATGCGATGGACGGCGCACTTGAAATGGACTACTCGGAAGTGTTCGAGGACGAGAGCAACGATGTGTGCGAGGACAGCGTTGATGCGACTATCGCGGACTGCGAGAACATAGGAATTGTCAATGCCGACATCAATACCGGCGGAATCACCGGAACGATGGCCCAGGAGTACGATTTCGACCTTGAGGGAGACCTCACGGGAGTAAAGGATGCTGCAAAGAAATCGACGTACAGGACGAAGTGCGTATTAAGGGATGATACGAACCGCGGAGAGATAAAGGGCAAGAAGAGCTATGTCGGAGGCGTGTGCGGACTGCATGAGATCGGAACGATACTCCGGTGCTCAGATTTCGCGAAAGTCAGATCCGAAACATCGGATTATGTAGGCGGGATTGCAGGAAGGTCTTATGCAACGATAAAGAACTCGTATGAAAAGGGCATTCTTGCCGGACAGTCGTATATCGGCGGGATAGCAGGAGCCGGTACCGATATGATAGGATGCGCATCTATGCCGACGGTGACCTCGGGAAAAGATTTCATCGGGGCCATAGCGGGAAGCGCTGACAACGGAGGAAAGCTCAAGGACAACGTTTTCGTGAGCAGGGATCTGGCGGGGATCGACCGCATCAGCCTTGCCGGGAAGGCCGAACCCGTAGAATATACGGAGCTTCTGGCTATGGGCGGCTCTTCTTCAGATTTTTCATCGATGAATGTCAGCTTCATCGTTGACGGAAAGACAGTCGCAAAAACCGTGAAGCATTTCGGCGATGCTGTTCTGGCGGAAGATCTGCCGTCTGAGGCCGAGATCGTGCAGGGCGGCACGGTAGATGGAAAGAAGCCGGCTGATGACGATAAGGTCGAGCTTGGCGACGATGAGTACATAGAATGGGAAACCGATGGGGATATGACCGTATATTCCGATTCGGAAGTAAAAGGTGACATAGTCAGGTATGCCCCGACGCTCGCAAGTGAGCAGGTGCGTCCGAACAAGCAGTCGGTATTTTTAGTAGACGGGCGGTTTTCGAAAAATGACGCTCTCATTGTGACGGCCGTAAGCGGCGAAGGCAGCTCTGCGGAAGAATACAAGCTGCACATTCCCGATGATGGCAAGGTCAGTCATCGCGTCAGATATCAGAAAGCGGAAGATGCAGGAGACGTATCAGTAATGCTTCTGACCGGCGGGGTCTACAGCGAGATAGAATGCGGCACGTTCGGGAAATACTTAACGTTTGAAGCCGAAGGAAATGATATTTCGGTAAAGATCTCCGAGAAGGAGAAAAAGAGCATGCTCCCCGTCATTATCGGAGCCGGAAGTGCAGCGGCTCTTCTGGTCATTGCTATTTTGCTCATAAAGACCGCGATCGGAAGGAAGAAGCGCAGAAGGCGCGAGGCACCTGCCAAGGAAAAGGCTATGGAGAAAGAAGAAAACTGATTGACAGTTTACATAACAGATGGTACTATAGGTTTGACTTATGCGGTCAAACCTATTTTTTCTGCTGTTTTACGGAGGAATATCATGAATTCAAAATTTTTCGACGTTAAGAAAGATAAACAGGATGCGATAATAAACGCGGCGCTCAAGATTTTCACCCTGAAAGGGTACAGGGATGCCAGCACGGACGTGATCGTGAGGATCGCGGGCATATCAAAGGGACTGCTGTTCCACTATTTCACGAGCAAGCAGGGGCTCTATGAGTTCATATGCGACTATAGCAGCAGATATATGATCCTTGAACTGACCCGAACGGTAAAAAAGAGCGAGAAGGATATTTTCGGACTCATGGCGCAGATATCGCAGGCCAGAGTAAGAGTCATGAAAAACTATCCGTTCATGCCGCAGTTCTTAAAAAGCCTTAAGCTCGAGGACGATCCCGAGGCGGTCAGCGCAATGGGAACATGCAGGGAAGATCTTGACATAACCTACAGGAACATATACGAGAAGATCGACAGCGGCTCGCTCGTTAAGCCCGATGAGCTCGATAAAGTCATAAAGGTCATCGACTGGGTATGCGACGGATTCCTCAGGGAGAATTTCATGAAGGACGATCCGCAGCCCGACGCGCTGTACGAGACATATTCGCAGTATCTGACGATGCTCCGCGACCATTTCTATGCGAGCGCTGAGAACGAGAGAGTATCCATCGCAAAAGAAGAGGTCAACGAGAGGAATGAGACTGTCATGAAGGAAATGCGTATGGATATGACTTTCGAGGAGCGTCTTATGGCCGGCAAGAAGCCTCTTGTTGAGTCCGAAGAAGAGGAAGAGCCCGAAGAAGCCGATAACGGCGAAAATCCCGAAGCGGAGGATGAGCCTGAAGATGACAGCACACCTAAGGAGTCCGAAACTTTCGATGACATAATCAAAGAGGCCGAAAAGAACATCTCAAGCATTTCATCGGGGCAGAACTGATGAAGGAGAAGCTGTACACAATTCCGATAAATGATGCGGTTTCGGCAGATGACGAGTGTCCGATCTGCAATGCGAGGCGTTCTCTCGAGAATGATGCGATAGACTATGCGATAGGACCCGGTGCATCCTACATGGAGAGCGACATCAGGGAGATGACCGACAGTAAAGGGTTCTGCGAAAGACACTACAAGAAGATGTATGAGTACGGGAATTCTCTCGGGAACGCGCTCATACTCTCAACTCATATCCGCAAGGCGGCCGCGGACCTCAAAAAGGAGATGGCTAGCTACAAGGCCGTTAAATCCGGGCTTTTTACGAAGGGCGGAATGTCGAACGTCGAGAGGTACATAGATGAACTGACGGGAAAATGCTTCGTCTGCGATTACTACCGCGAGACCTATAAGCGGTATATCGCAACGTTTTTTTATCTGTATGAAAATGACGGGGATTTCCGTAAGAAGATAAAGGACGGAAAGGGCTTCTGCCTTCCGCATATGAAAGAGCTTTTATCCGAGGCGCCGTCGGCGCTTTCTGCGGCCATGCTCGATGATTTTGCAAAGACGCTCTTTGAGGTGCAGAGCCGCAATCTTGACAGGATCGAGGAGGATATTTCCTGGTTCGTCGAGAAGTTCAAATATGAGAACAAAGATAAGGACTGGAAGCAGTCAAAGGATGCGATCCCGCGCACTATACAGAAGCTGGCAGGAGGTTACCCTGCTGACGGGCCGTATACGGGGGAATGACAGGGGTTAAGCCTGTGTTTTTCTAAGCCCTGCGGGGTAGTGATTTTTGACGGTCCCCGAGGCTGCTTTTCCCCATCCTGCCGGAATGCCGCGCGTCCCGATAAGGCACCAGCCTTTCATGCCGCTTGTGTCTGTAAGAGTGCCGCCGGAAAGGTAATTCCTTATCGCATCACCGTCAGGATCGAGATCGATATAGCTCTTTACGTCTTCGCATGAAACGGCATGCGACAGAGCGTGATCCGGTTCGAATCTGTTTTTCTTGAAAGTTCCGAGCTTGAGCCCGGCTCTTTTTATTTTGAGCCCGGTCAGATCCCCTGGCATATGTTCGGGAACGAGATACAGGCTGTCCCCGAACGGCAGGAGACGCCAGGGACTGCTTTCTATGACATTTCTTATATAGCTATCTTTGCTGAATGTCTCATCGAGAAAACTGCTCAGAAGTGCATCGTTGACCGATTTTATCGGACTTTTCATTATCTGAGAGGTGCGGGATTGTTTCCTTGCGCTCGTTTCTGTGTTCATGGAAAGTGATGATACTGGCGCTTCAGCTGTATTAACGGAATCCGTCATGTCGCAGGCGCGCATAATGGCTGCGGCAAAGTGCCCCTCGCCCCGATGGGTGTGCGGGTATATGTGAACGTTGCCGCACAGCATGTATTCCGGATGAGCGTCGAGGAATTTCCCGATCGTCTCATCATCCTCTTCAGGCGAGAAAGTGCAGGTGCTGTAAACTATCTTTCCGCCCGGAGATAGCATCGAAGATGCGCAGGCAAGGAGCATCTGCTGGCGCTCAGCGCACATATTAACGTTATCGATGCTCCATTCGCTGACCGCCTCGGGATTCTTCCTGAACATGCCCTCGCCGGAGCACGGCGCGTCGACTAATATCCTGTCGAAGAACGCCGGAAACCTTTGTGCGAGCTCATTCGGATCGGAATTTACCGCAAGGGCGTTCGTAACTCCCATTCTTTCCAAATTCTCTGACAGAACCGCTGCCCGGCTCGGTATTATCTCGTTTGCGACCAGCAGGCCGCGTCCTTTCATCAGGTCCGCGATCTGAGTGGACTTTCCGCCCGGTGCCGCGCAGAGGTCGAGCACCTTCATCCCGCTGTCATCGACGTCAAGAAGGCTGACCGGGAACATCGCGGACGGCTCCTGCATGTAGTATGCGCCGGCGTCGTGGAGCGGTGATTTTCCGGGCTCGGTATCTTCATAGTAATATGCATTTTCACACCAGCTGACCTTTTCGGGAGCGGATGAGCCTGTCACATACCCGGCAAAGGACGGAATCTGATCCGGCCGGATCCTGAGAGTGCTGAACCTTACGGCTTTTTGCGCAGGATCTTCATAGCTTTTCATGAAGGCGTCAAAACCGTCCGGAAGCTGCGCTCTCATTCTGTCCGTAAATTGTGCGGGAAGATGTATCTGTGTGTCCATATGGCAGATTATAGCATCTGTAAATTTTTTGTAAAATAATTAAATAACAGTTTACACATCCTATACCCTGTGATATTATCTATCAAGAACTTGGGGCAGATACTGCCCGAAGGCACTATATGTAGTATTCTATTCATATCTTAGGAGGGTGTTATGAAACTGATCTATCAGGTTGAAGACAAGGTCAAGACCGGACCGCTTCTCGTATTTGCAATCCAGCAGCTTCTGGCTATCATGACGGCAACGCTCGTCGTACCGATCATCGTCGGTAACGGCATGAGCCCTGCGGCAGCTCTTTTCGGCGCAGGATGCGGAACGCTCGTTTACGTTCTGTTCACGCAGAAAAAGAGCCCTGTGTTCCTCGGCTCATCATTCGCATTCATCGGCAGCATGTGCGCGGCATTCGCCGGCGGCGTCTCCGTTGCGCTCGGCTATCTCGGAATGATAATCGGTGCTGTATTCGCAGGTCTTGTGTATGTAGTTATTGCTCTTATAGTAAATGCAGTAGGTGTTGAGTGGATCAACAAGCTCATGCCTGCGGTCGTCATCGGACCTACGGTTGCTATCATCGGACTTTCGCTCGCAGGAAATGCGGTAGGCGATATCACGACAGGCGGCGTCAAGATCGACGGAGTTCCGCTTGCAAGCCCTCTTGCAGCACTTCTTGGCGGACTTGTTACGCTCGGCGTAACGATGATCTGCAGCGCATACGGCAAGAAGAGCGGCAGGCTCATTCCTTTCATCTACGGAATACTCGCCGGATATGCTTTCTGCCTTATACTGACACTTATCGGAAACGGTGCTGGCATCGATTCCATTAAGCTTTTGAGCTTTGATTCGTTCGCTGCTCTTACAGAGAACGGCGTCGGACTTTCAACTTTCGTTTCGGTTCCTTCGTTCACGTTCCTTACCGCATTCGGTGCGTTCGGTGAACTCAGCGGAACATACATCGGAACGATTTTCGCCGCATACGTTCCAGTTGCATTCGTTGTATTCGCGGAGCATATCGCGGACCACAAGAACATCTCCTCGATAATCGAAAGAGATCTCCTCAAGGAGCCCGGCCTTCACAGGACCCTCCTCGGTGACGGTGTCGGCTCAATGGTAGGCGCGTTCTTCGGCGGATGCCCGAACACGACGTACGGAGAGTCGATCGGATGCGTAGCTATCACTAAGAACGCTTCCGTATATACGATAATCGCGGCCGCATTCGGCGCGATCATAATCTCGTTCATTTCGCCCTTCATCGCATTCGTCAATTCCATACCTTCATGCGTAATGGGCGGCGTCTGCATGGCTCTTTACGGATTCATCGCCGTATCCGGCCTGAAGATGGTTCAGAACGTTGACCTTAACAAGAACAAGAACCTGTTCGTCGTATCGGTCATTCTCATTGCCGGGATCGGCGGACTCACGCTCACATTCGGTTCCGTTACGATTACGAGCGTTGCATGTGCTCTTATCCTTGGCATACTTGCCAATCTTCTCCTCAAGAATGCTCCTGAAGGAGACGAATGACAACTTGCCGGATTGACTTACAAATGGCTTCCGTTGAAACCTTCAACGGGAGCCATTACTGTATGCAGCTTTTTTTTTCAGAGTTTTTTCCTGAAAAAAAAGGTGCCTGTCCTGCAGCTTTTCCTCAGAGCTTTTTCAAAGTCTTTTCCTGAACAAAAAATGATATAATATCTTCCGTAGTTTAATAAGCGCCAGTGCCCGCCCAAATGGTAATATCATTAAGATACTGCCGTTTATTCAGGAAGGAGGCATATTTTGGAGAAGGTTAAATGGGGTGTTCTAGGAACAGCTAACATTGCTAGGGGATGCACTATTCCCGGAATGAAGAAGGCCGGAAACTGCGAGCTTTATGCGATTGCAGGGCGCAATCCCGAAAAAGCGGAAAGCTTTGCAAAGGAATTCGGCTTTACGAAATCATACGGAAGCTATCAAGCGCTTCTTGATGACGAGAATGTTCAGGCGGTGTATATCCCGCTTCCGAACGGGCTTCACTTCGAGTGGGTGCTCGCGGCGATAGGAAAGGGCAAGCATGTCCTGTGCGAAAAGCCGATGGCTCTTTCTTCGGATGATGCGATAAAGATGTATGCGGCTGCCGCAAGGAAAGGTGTCCTTCTCATGGAAGCGTACGCTTATCTTCACAGCCCTTATGTTGAGAGCCTGATGAATGATGTTAAGTCCGGCATCATTGGTGATATCGACTACGTTGAGACCGCTTTTGTGACTCAGGGATACAGCGAGGATATAAGGCTTCACAAGGACCAGGGCGGCGGTGCGATGTATGATCTTGGATGCTACTGCACGACGATGATTTTATCGCTGATAGATTCTGCGCCTGAATACGTTAAGGCGGATGCGGAATATTCCGATCTCGGCGTGGACCTTATGACATCGGCGCTGATAAGATTTGAAAACGGCTCAAGGGCTGCGTTCAATGTCGGAATGGTGCTCGGAATAGGCACCGACAGCAGATATGACAGGCTCTATGTGCACGGCAGCAAGGGATGCATCATCTCCTATGCAGAGTACAACCAGGAAGGCGAGATAAGCTACATCATAAAGACGAAAGATGAGACGATCGAGCGGAAAGTTACTGCCCCGCAGAACTATTCCCTTGAGATAGAACAGTTCGGAAACTGTATTCTTAATGGAGAAGAGCCTCATGTTTCACCGGAATTCTCGATAATGAATTCAAAACTCATGGATAAGATTTTTGAAGAGATCGGATACTGATAAACAATGCCTGCTCTTACAGAAAGGAGATCGTATGCAAAACTTTGAATTCTACTCACCGACCTGCTTCGTGTTCGGTAAGGATACGGAAAACAGCACCGGAGCTTATGTTAAGAGATTCGGCGGCACGAAAGTGCTCATTCACTACGGCGGAGGAAGCGTAGTGCGCTCGGGTCTTCTCGACCGCGTAAAATCATCGCTCGATGCTGAGTCCATACCATATGTCGAGCTCGGGGGCGTAAAACCCAATCCGAGAAGCGGGCTCGTATATGAAGGAATTGAGCTGTGCAAGAAGGAGAACGTTGATTTCGTTCTCGCTGTCGGCGGAGGAAGCTCGATCGACTCAGCAAAGGCAATAGCCGCAGGTACGGTATATGACGGCGATTTCTGGGATTTCTACAGAGGAAAGAGGATCGAGAAGGCGCTGAACATAGGTACGGTTCTTACGATCGCTGCCGCGGGAAGCGAGGGAAGCCCTGATTCAGTCATAACGAAGGAGGAGGGCATGTTCAAGCGCGGTGCGAGCGGAGATGCCATACGTCCGAAGTTCTCGATACTGAATCCTGCTCTCACGCAGACGCTTCCGCCGTTCCAGAGTGCAGCGGGTATAACGGATATAATGGCACATCTTTATGAGCGTTATCTGACTAACACGAAGGATGTCGAGGTTACGGACAGGCTCATAGAGGCGCTTCTTCTCACGATGGTCCATGAAGGACCGAAAGTCATTGCGGACCCCGACAACTACGAGGCCAGAGCTAACATCATGTGGGCCGGTACTTTAGCGCATAACAACATGTGCGGTGTCGGCAGGAGCCAGGACTGGAACAGCCATACGATAGAGCATGAGCTTTCAGCACTTTATGACTGCGCGCACGGCGCAGGACTTGCGGTCACGATGCCTGCGGTCTTTACCTACGTCATGAACCATAACGTGATGAGATTCGCGCAGGTTGCCACGAGAGTCTGGGGATGCCAGATGGATTTCGAGCATCCTGAAGTCACGGCTCTTGCAGGAATAGGGGCACTTAGAAGATATCTGAAATCGATAGGCATGCCCGGAAACTTTGAAGAGCTCGGCGCAAAAGAGGAAGACATCCCTAAGCTCGTCGAAGTGCTCTGCCGCGGAGACGGAAGGGACGGCACGATTTCCGGATTCGTAACTCTTAACGAAGATGACTGCACGAAGATCTACAAGATGATGGTATAGCCCTTGAAAGAGAAAATCGTTGAAAAGACAATAAGACTGGTGCTTCTGTTTGCGGGGCTTGTCGTTGCGCATCTTGGCGTAACCCTTTTCCTGCTCGCGGACCTCGGAGCCGATCCGTTCAACGTAATGATACAGGGCCTCCGCCTGCTCGTCATGAAAACGGGGATCACCTCGACGCACGGGACCGTCCATATGGTTATATGCTTCCTGATCATACTCATTCTTCTTATCGTTGACAGAAGCTATGTAAAGGCGGGTACGGTAGTGTGCATGTTCTGCGGAGGCCCTATCATAGATTTTTTCACATGGTGCCTTGGCGGTCTTGAAATAGGCGGACGGACTATGCCGGTCAAGATCATCGTCCTGATACTCGGATGTGTTATACTTGCATCGGGAATGTCGCTCGTCATAAGGTCCGACGCCGGTACCGGTCCTAATGACCTTGTCGGTGTCGTAATAAGCGATAAGACGAAAAAGAGCTTCGGAATAGTAAGGATACTGACTGATGTCGCATTCGTTGTTACAGGTTTCGCGCTCGGCGGGAAGTTCGGCGCCGGTACTCTTATATGTGCTTTTCTTGTAGGGCCTGTGGCCGAAAAGTGCATGCCGGTTTCTGAGCGTATCGTTGCCGCAACCCTTAAAGCGTTGACCCAAAATGGTGAGGGCTGATATGGATTACAGCAGATATGAGACATATGAATTTGACAGCGCGAGCGCTTTCAACATGTCCACGGGATTCAAGGAGCGGAGCTATAAGATGCACTGGCACTCCTATGGTGAGATAGTGCTTGTCGGACCCGGGAAGACGAACGTATATATGATAAATCAGAAAACGTACGAGCTCGTCCCGGGCGATTTTGTCCTCGTCTGGCCGATGGAGATGCATTCTATAATCGATGCGGACAGGGAAGAAGCACTCGTCATACAGTTCAGCAATGCTTTCATGAACTCGCTTTTCGATCTTCAGAGGATCATGCATCTGTACAGAAACCTTCATGTGATATGCATCAATGCGCACCGCGAGCTTGCTGCAAAATTGAGTACTATCGCGTATAAGATGAAGGACATATTCTTTTCGGAGACGAGCGATCGAGAGCTCAGGTGCTGCATGCTTCTCATGGAATTCATGATGACGCTCGACGAATACAGGGTGGAGCTCGCACCGGAGCTGAAAAGCGACGGGCGTGACGGCTTCAATGAAGATATAATGAGGCGCATGATGAAGGTCACTGATTACATCAAGAACAATCTGACCGCGGACGATCTGTCCCAGGGCGCCATGGCTGAAATGGCCGGGATCAGCAAGGATTATTTCTCAAGGATTTTCAAGAATGTCACCGGCATGAACTATAGCAGGTGGCTCAACATGATAAGGCTCGAAAAGGCAACGGAGCTTCTCGCGTCAAGCGACAGGTCGCTTACCGAGATCGCCATGCTGTCGGGATTTTCGAGCATACCGAGCTTCAACAGGGTATTCCGGACCGAGAAAGGAATGGCACCGGGAGAGTACAGGACATTGTTCATAGGAGGGAAAAAGGATGAGCATTGATCTTAACATCATGCCGAAACTCGGTTTCGGTCTCATGCGTCTTCCGGAAACTGACGGGAAGATCGATATGGATCAGGTCTGCCGCATGGTCGATCTGTACATGCAGTCGGGGATGAACTATTTTGACACCGCCTATATATATCACGGCGGAATGTCCGAGGTTGCGGCAAGGGAAGCACTCGCAAAAAGATATCCGAGGGACAGCTTCATGCTCGCGACAAAGCTTCCCGCATGGGAGATGAAGAGCGCCGCGGATAACGAGAGGATATTTTACGATCAGCTTGAAAAGACGGGCGCGGGCTATTTTGATTTTTACCTTCTGCATTCGATCGAGGACGGATACAACCATGATGCGTATGAGCAGTACGACAGCTTCAGATGGTGCGAAAAGCGTAAGGAAGAAGGTCTCATAAAGCATTTCGGATTCTCATATCATGGAAGCCCGGAGCTTCTTATGCAGGTGCTCGACCGCCATCCCGAGGTCGAATTCGTGCAGATACAGCTGAACTATCTCGACAGGACCAATCCGGTCGTAAGGTCGCAGAAACTTTATGAGATACTGCGCGACCGCAATATTCCGATCATCGTAATGGAACCGGTCCGCGGAGGAATGCTGTCCACGATGCCAGCTGAAATTGAAGCAAAGCTTTCAGCTCGCCAGCCGGACAGAAGCGTAACCTCATGGGCGCTGCGTTTCGTTGCGTCGCTTCCGGGCGTAATGACAGTGCTCTCGGGCATGTCAGATATATCGCAGATGGAAGACAACATAAAGACGTTCACCGATTTCGAGCCTCTTGCAGATGATGAGCTTGCGATCATTGACGAAGTAACCAAAGAGCTTCTGTCGATGCCGCAGATAGGCTGCACGTCATGCAGATACTGCTGCGACGGCTGCCCGATGAAGATCAGCATCCCTGATGTGTTCAGGACGATCAATACGCTGCGCCGCTATCCGGATGACTGGAGATCGAAGAACTTCTATTCGGGACTTGTTCAAAGAAGCGGGAAAGCAAGCGACTGCATAGCCTGCGGACAGTGCGAGAGTGTCTGCCCTCAGCATCTGCCAATATCGAAGCTCATGAAAGAAGCAGCTGAAATTCTTGATGCGCCGTCCGAGTGACGGCGCTTATTTAAATGTTGGTAGGGGGGACCGCGAAGCGGTGGGACCCTGGCTACACCGCGAGGCCTATCGCGTAGCGATTTCTAATGGCCGAGCAGTCCTTTATATGTTGGCAGAATATACAATTCTGACTTGTATTTACAATTGACAAATCCTCTGTATTATATTATTGTATTTTCAAATACATCATATGCGGTTCGCACATCACTTCAATTCCGGTGATAAAACCCCAAAGCATACAAGACGATATTTACGATATTTGAGGTAAATTGAATGATATTCCAGACATTAAACGGTAAGTGGGTCATGAACGAGCGAGGCTCGGAAGCATTTGTCGAAGCACAGGTGCCCGGCTCCGTTCTTTCTGCGCTGCTCGTCGGACACAGGACCAACGATCCGTTTTTCGGCACGAATGAGGAAGAGGCCAGAGAGCTTTTCAGAAAAGATTATTTCTTTTCGACTGAGTTCGAGCTGATCCCCGAACTTTTCGAACAGGAGAGGATAATCCTGTGCTGCAAGGGAATAGATACGCTTGCGAGAGTATATGTCAACAACATGCTCGCAGGTACGACATCCAACATGCACCGTACGTACAACTTCGACGTTAAGCGTATGCTGCATCCGGGAATGAACATGGTGATGGTCGAGCTGCTTTCGCCGATCAACTACATCGAGAGCAGGAATCCGTCGACGGGCAGGGAGATAACATACACTCCCGCAGGCTGCACGCCCGGCAATCAGTACCTGAGAAAAGCCCACTGCATGTTCGGATGGGACTGGGGCGCAAACATTCCCGACTGCGGTATATGGAGAAGCATAGATCTTATCGGATACAGCCTCATCAAGATCGAGGACGTTCTCATCACGCAGACGCATGAGAAGAAGAAAGTCATCCTCGATATCGATGTCAAGGCTCAGCTCATAAGGAAAGATCATTACATCATACAGGCCGAGCTTGTGACTCCCGACGGAAAGGTGTCGGCGATCACCGAAACTCTTGACGGTGAGGAAGTCCGTCTGACGATGGAGATAGACAATCCGAAACTGTGGTGGCCGCGCGGGTTCGGCGATCAGCCGCTCTATACGGTCAGCGTTTTCGCGCTCGACATGAACGGTAACCAGTGGGATTCCAAGTCATACAGGATAGGCTTGCGCACGATGAGCGTGAGCACAGATAAAGATGAGTTCGGACGCGAATTCTGCTTCGTCGTCAACAACGTCCGTATTTTCTCGATGGGCGCGAACTATATTCCCGAGGATACTATATATTCATTCATCACGAAGGAGAAAATCGATTACCTGCTGAAATCGGCCGTCAAGTGCAACTTCAACACGATCAGGGTATGGGGCGGCGGTTATTATCCTTCGGACACGTTCTATGATCTGTGCGATGAGTACGGTCTGATCGTCTGGCAGGACATGATGTTTGCCTGCAACATATACGATCTAACCGATGAATTCGCGAACGATATCACGGCAGAGGCAGAAGACAACATCAGAAGGATAAGGCATCATGCATGCCTCGGCCTCATATGCGGCAACAACGAGATGGAGGATGCATGGGTTGAATGGCCTAAGTTCCGCGAGCATTCGGATGAGCTGCGAAAAGATTACCTGCGCATGTTCGAGGATCTGATCCCGGGTATCGCAAAGGAATGCGCTCCTCAGACGTTCTACTGGCCTTCATCGCCTTCGTCGGGCGGCAGGTTTGACAGGCCTTCCGATGAGACAAGAGGTGACGCGCACTGCTGGGATGTATGGCACGGTCTCGAGGATTTCGAGCATTACGATACACACACGATGCGTTTTGTTTCCGAGTTCGGATTCCAGTCGTTCCCTTCGATCAAGACCGTTAAGACATATACAACGGAGAGCGACAGAAACGTATTCTCGAAAGTCATGGAGAACCATCAGAAGAGTGCTGACGGAAACGGAAAGCTCATATTCTATCTGTCGCACAACTTCCTTTTCCCGAAAGATTTCGAAAGCCTTCTGTATCTTTCGCAGATAATGCAGGCAGTTGCGATAAAGCGCGGCGTTGAGCACTGGAGAAGAAACAGGGGCTGCACGATGGGAACGATCTTCTGGCAGCTGAACGACAGCTGGCCGGTCGCATCATGGTCGAGCATCGACTACTTCGGCAGATGGAAGCCGCTTCAGTATTTCTCGAAGTACTTCTTCGCCCAGATCGCGGGATCCATCGAGAGAAAGGGCAATGTAGTCAGCCCTTATATCGTTAACGAGACGAGGGATTTCGAAACATGGAGAGTCAAGATTTCTCTTCAGACGATGGAATTTCGGCTTCTTCATGAGGAAGAGCATGAAGTTGACATGGCGCCTTTCTCGGCCGTGAAGGTGTGCGAGATCGACTACACGGATATAATAGCCGGAATGGAGAACAGCGTGTTCGTCGAGGCGGAATTCTACGACGAGGACGGCAACATCCGTTCAACGGAGATTGATGTTTTCGTTAAATACAAATACCTCAATCTCGAGGGTTCATCCATATCGTATTCGGTAATAGAGCTTGCCGATGAATACGTCATACGTATGATGTCAGGCGGGTTCGCGGCATTCGTTGAGCTTGACCTTCTGCAGGCTGATGCGATTTTCTCAGATAACTATTTCCACTTAACGAGTAAAAGGGAAAAGACGGTAAGGCTCAAAAAGAGCGATATCCGTTATCTGAACCCGAATGTTTCCGAGATACAGAACAGATACGAGCTCGAACAGCAGCTCGTGATAAGAACGCTGAAGGACACTTTCTGATATGGATATTCCAAAAGATCCGGCAATGCTTTTGAGTTTCGTCAACATGAAGCTGCGCGATTTTTACGGAAGTCTCGATGAGCTCTGTGAAGACATGGATGCTGATAAGGATGAGATAATATCGAAGCTTGCCGAAATCGGATATGAATATGATGGAGGCCTGAATAGGTTTACATAATATAGGTCAACTGAGACTGTCAAAGATGCCTGGTGTCAGAGAAGCTGCTCGATAAGAAAGGCGTAGACATCCGATGATTTTTCGCGCCAGTTGTCGCACACGATGCGGGCGCTTTCCTCGGATGGCATATTAAGCCTGATGTTGAGGATATCTACCGATTTCTCACGGGCAGTAAGCTCTGCCACATAATCTCCGGAAGATGTACGGTAATAATTTGTCATGACTGACATTGCATTCGCGATTTCCATGCGGTGCTCTTCGAAGTATGCATTTATGTCATTTTTGATGCCTTCGGAGATCCGGTTGCCGAAAAATGTCAGCGTGTCCCTGCCCTTGTCGGTAAGGGACAGGATCGTGGTGCTGTGAGTTTTGCTCGACTCGACGAACCCGTCCTCGGTCAGCTCGAAAAGCGCCTGATTCAACGTGAAATAATCGGCATATCCCTTCTCAAGCGTGAATTCATATATCTGCGCCTGCGACAGAGGATAGTCGACTTTATTGAGCATATAAAGCGCTATGAGCTTTGTAAGAGTCTGCGGTTCAGTCATGGCTATATAATACTTATTAAAATTGGAAAAGTCAAAAGATCAGGAAAACAGAACAAACTGAGCATGATCAAGGAGGTTTTATGACACGCGAAAAGTATGAATCATTGTCACTTGCGGCCCTGAAGGATATAGCAAAAGCACGCAAGATCAAGGGAATCTCGCTCATGAAGAAGAGTGAGATAGTTGATGCGATGCTCGCGCTCGATGCAAAGGAAGCCGCAGCTGCTGCGGCAAAGCCTGAAAAGGCGGGCGAAGCGGAGGAGAAAGCGAAGAAGACGCTTTCCGAAGATGACAGGAAAACTGCCTTCGGTGAGGAATCCGAGCTTTCTGAGGAGAAGAAGATGCTAGACTCCGGCGAGGAAGCAAGAGGCATTCTCGAGGTAATGTCTGACGGATACGGATTCATCAGGAGCGAGAATTATCTTCCCGGAGATGATGACGTCTACGTCGCACCGAGCCAGATAAGAAGATTCGGGCTCAAGACAGGAGATATCATCGTCGGCAATATGAGAGTCAAGAATCCGACCGATAAGTTCGGAGCGCTTCTTTTCGTCAGATCCATAAACGGACTGTCGCCGGCCGAGGCGGGCAAGCGCAAGAACTTCGAGGACTTAACGCCGATCTTCCCTGACGAGAAGCTGAGACTTGAAACGCCCGGAGGCAGCATAGCGATGCGTATTATGGACATGATGTGCCCTGTCGGTAAAGGACAGAGAGGTATGATCGTGTCGCCGCCTAAGGCAGGAAAGACAACGCTCCTTAAAGATGTGGCAAAATCGATCACGAAGAACAATCCGGAAATGCACCTTCTCATACTGCTCATAGACGAGCGTCCCGAGGAGGTTACCGATATCAAGGAATCGATCGAAGGAGAGCAGGTCGAGGTCATCTATTCGACATTCGATGAGCTTCCGGAGCATCACAAGAGAGTATCGGAAATGGTGATAGAGCGTGCGAAGAGGCTCGTAGAGCACGGAGAGGACGTCATAATCCTTCTCGATTCGATAACGAGGCTCACGCGTGCATACAACCTGACCGTTCAGCCGAGCGGACGTACGCTGTCCGGCGGTCTCGATCCCGCAGCTCTTCATATGCCCAAGCGTTTCTTCGGCGCAGCAAGGAACATGCGCGAAGGCGGAAGCCTTACGATACTTGCAACGGCCCTCATTGATACGGGTTCGAAGATGGATGATGTTGTATATGAGGAATTCAAGGGAACAGGAAACATGGAGATGGTTCTCGACAGAAAGCTCTCGGAAAAGAGGGTGTTCCCTGCGATAGATATACCCAAGTCAGGAACGAGAAGAGATGACCTTCTCCTCGAGCCCTACGAGCTTGAAGCAATCAACGTCATGCGTAAGGCGTTCAACGGCCTCAAGCCCGAGGAAGCGGTCGAGAAATGCATCAACCTCTTTGTTGATACAAAGAACAATGTCGATTTCATCGAAATGATCAAGAAGATAAGGTTTTACTGATCTATTTCATGAAGAGATAGCCTTCAAGGTTTATGTACAGATCTTCACCTGTTTTTTCATTCCAGGAAGTGTCCGCATTTGTTACGTACATGCGGGCATTTTCTGTTATATCGATAATGCACAGCCCCTGGCACTGTCCGCGGAATTCGTCATCCGAGATTATCTGCGCGTTCTTTTCCTCGCTCAGTTCATTGAAGGCGCTGACGAAGCCGCTCAGGTCGAACTCGCTCTTTCCGTCGATGCTTATCGGGCCTTCGTAATCACGCCCGACAATGTATGCCGAAAGCTTTGTACTGTCGACAGGCGTTTTGTCGCCGTAGCGTGATTCTTTCGTATCCCTTATCACGACATGCATCATTTTATTGTAGCCGCTGATGTCGACGCCCGCGCCTGCGGTGAGCTCCATCAGGTCATCGTTGTACCATCCGCTCTTTTCGTCGCTGCCCAGATAGCCGTCACTGTCATCGCGGACGGAATCCGCAGCCTCTTTGGCACCTGTTCTCAGCGATTTCAGAGTATCCTTGTCTATTCCCTGGAAATACTTTTCAATCTTGCCGTCGCCGAAACCCTTATCTGCGAGAAAATCATACGCCGCGCTCGCGTGCATGTATTCCTTTCCGGAAACTGCCGCATTATCTCCGGCTTTTTCAAGATAGGATGAAAGCGTATGCTTTGCGAGCATAGTAGAAAGCCCCTTGGCGCTGAGCCCCGGCGCGAAAACGGTGATGACGACGAAAACGCACATGATGAGCAGTATGTTCCTGCCAGCGACCTCTTTGACGTGCTTTTTATATACCGTATAGTAGACTATGTAAGTGATCTCGAAGATTATGAAAGCGACGCCGAAGTATCTCTTCGGAGTAAGGCCGTACTGTCCTATCCTGACGAAGATCGTATAGCACTGCATCAGAATGAACGGTGCGAAGACAAGAGGGCAGCTGTGCGCGAACTTCTGCAGAAAGCCTGTCTCATCGAACGGCGTGCACATATACGATACGAACATCGACACGATGAAGAGCGAAGTCAGTATCGCGTAAACCGAGTTGGACGGCACGGATGCGGTCACGATGAGCTTTATCATGTATATGTATATGATCACGAAGCCGAGCATCGTGATGACGAGCATGATATACCTTGTGAGCACCTGGAAGAACATGTTCGCTTCTTCATTTTCGTGCGTAAGAGAATATATGATCGCGGGCACGTAGAATAATCCATTTATGATAACGAGTATCGTCGGGATATAGTCGAAAGCGTCATCATAGAGCAGAACCATGACTATCAGGGTAAGGAACAGCACTCCGAGCTGAATGACGCCGTATATTATCGAAGAGAAGAAGATCTTCGAATTGCAGTTGAGTATATGGCGGTTGAATGTCTGATGAATGTCATGGCTGTATGAGAAGTAAAGGGCAAGAAGACAGCAGATCACAAGGATGCCCATTATGTACATTATGATGGATATCATGCCGAGCCGGTTCTGGATGCTGTCTATGAAATTGAAAAGAGCCCTGTGACTCCTGCCTGAAACGTTCAAGGTAACGAATCCCATGATGATGGCCGGGAGCGCAAGCGCTATGCGGATGATGATCAGGGCGTTAGCAGAAAGCCTCGGCTTTATGCTTTCAAGACAGAGGGCGAAAACCGTATAATACACGCTTGCTAAGCACACCGATAAGAGAACGTCCATGTAAAAATGCGTGTCCGAGTAATCGAGCATGCTCCAGATGAACGTGTAAACGGCGAAAAGAACTGTTGTCACAATGACTGCTGCTGCAGTCAGAGGGTGCGTCTTGTGAAGAAGCGCCGGATAAGAAAATGCTTTTTTGCAGAAATTCCTGAACCTTTCCATAGTAAAACCCCTTCCTTCTATACGGATGGTATTTGCGGATGGTTTCCGCGACAAAGATTATACTATAATCGTCCGCCGAAAACAAACAAGTGAAAACTCCTGTATTGAAATAATCTTTAAAGCCGATATAATTATTGTTACACAGTAATGCGGAGGAAATACATGAATAAAAAGAAAAAAGGCAGCAGGTACGGTGTTGCGATCCTCATCATCATTCTGGCTGTTCTTCTCGCAGGCATAGGAGCGCTTGAAGCCAAGGTGAGGCACGATCTCAACACACCTTTCCAATATAGGATACGTATCAACAGCGATGAAGACGCAGGAGCATCGATCACCGCTTCTGACGGGTCCATCATAGCAAAGGATGACTATGCTTATACAGTGGATATTTCGAAGCACTGGACGAACGATCCCGACACTCCTCTTCAGACATACGGCGCACAGTACGACAACACGATAACCAACAATTCGTCATATGACATAGTGAACTGGAGCGTCTTGATTTTCGTTCCCGAAAAGAACATCACTATAGACAGTTACTGGAACGGCGAGTGGGAATATGACAAGCAGGAAGATACGATAAAGATCACTCCCGACAACCGTATCGAGACGATCGAGGCGGGAGATTCCGCAACGTTCGGAGCGGTCATGATCTCGAAGGAACTCATGGATTTCAATGAGCTCAGCTTCACGGGATGCAGATACAAGCCGGTAAGAAAATATGCTCTCTTCTGGGTCATCATGGTTCTTCTTGTCGCATGGTTCACATCCGCAGTGGCATACGTCCTCTACAGGATCAGGGAGGAGAACTACAGAAGGAACTCGGAGAGGCTCAACAACGTTATATCCCAGACTATGAGCACATTCGCGAATTTCATAGATACGAAGGACAGATACACGAAGGGACACAGCGCGAGGGTATCCTACTATTCGCAGAAGATCGCGGAGAAGCTCGGCATGAACGAAGAGCAGATACGTGACATCGGCTACATCGGCCTCATGCACGACTGCGGAAAGCTCTCGATCCCCGGGGCGATACTCAACAAGCCGGGACTTCTTACCAAGGAAGAGTTCGATGTGATGGAGAGCCACACGACGAACGGCGGCAACATCCTCAAGGATTTCACCGCCATAGACGGGATCAGGGACGGCGCTGTCTACCATCATGAGAGATATGACGGGACAGGATACATGGAAGGCCTTGCAGGCGAAAATATCCCGCTCGTTGCACGTATCATCTGCGTGGCGGATGCGCTCGATGCCATGAACTCCGACAGATGCTACAGGAACCATCTGACGAAGGACGTGATACTGTCCGAACTTGAGAAGAACAAGGGCACTCAGTTCGATCCAAAGATAGCCCAGATTATGATCGATATGATAAACAATGGGGAAGTTTTCCTCGAGGAATCATAAAATGGCGCAAAAAACACTTGCCTAATGGCAGGGGTTGCGTTATAATCGGTCTGTTGTTTGATCGTTATACTATTTGTGAGGTGAAAGAAATGAAGGAAGGATTACATCCCGCATACCATCAGGCGACCGTAACATGCAACTGCGGAAATACATTTGTAACAGGTTCAACAAAGGAAGACATTCACGTAGAGATCTGTTCCAAGTGCCATTCGTTCTATACGGGACAGCAGAAGGGCGCAAGGACCGACGGACGTATAGATAAGTTCAATAAGAAATACGGCGTTAAATGAAACAGATGATGATGAGTGCACAGCACTCATCATTTTATTAATACGGATACAGACAGATGGCAGATAAGGGAAAAAGAAAAAAACCGCGCTACTCGGGCATAGGCGGACAGGCCGTTCTTGAAGGCATTATGATGAAGAACAAGGACAAGTATTCCGTCGCGGTCCGCACTCCTGAAGGAGATATCGATGTCACCGTCGAGGAATATGAATCGTTCGCGCCGTCAAAGGCGCTGACACGCATTCCGTTCATCCGCGGCGTCTTTAATTTCATTGATTCTCTGATCCTCGGCATAAGGACGCTCAATTACTCCGCGTCGTTCTACGAGGAGGAGACCGATACCCACAAGAAGGACAAGATAATCGACAGGATCTTCAAGGACCATACCGAAAAAGTCCTTTCGACGGTCACGGTCATCATTTCGATGGCTTTCGCGATCGGGCTTTTCGTGCTGCTTCCTTATTATCTTTCACAGCTTTTAAAGAACGTCATCGTCAGCGACACCGCGCTCGCCGCGCTTGAAGGCGCACTCCGCGTGCTGATCTTCATCGGATATATCGTTCTGATATCGTGCATGAAGGATATACGCCGCGTGTTCATGTATCACGGTGCGGAGCATAAATGCATCAACTGCATCGAGACCGGACACGAGCTCACTGTCGAAAACGTAAGGAACGCATCCCGCGAGCATAAGCGCTGCGGAACGAGCTTTCTGTTCTTCGTTGTTTTCATAAGCGTCATACTGTTCATTTTCATAAGAGTCGAAGAGCCGGTCGCAAGGATCGCGATAAGGCTTCTTCTGATCCCCGTGATCGCATCGATCTCGTACGAGATCATAAGGCTTGCGGGAAGATACAACAACATCGTGATACGTATACTGTCAGCCCCCGGAATGTGGCTTCAGCGCCTTACAACGCGTGAGCCCGACGACACTATGATAGAGGTCGGCATTGCGGCCGTTGAGGCGGTATTCGACTGGAAGGAGTACCTCGGAAAAAATTCTGATGAATTATAGCGTGGCACATAAAAACGGCACTCAGATTCTGTCTGATGCCGGAATACCTGAAGCAGCCTTGGATGCAAGGCTGCTTTTGGAGTTTATAACGGGGAAAGAGCGCGACTATCTGCTGGTCCATCCTGAAGAGAAGCTTGGAACTGCAGAAGAGAAAAATTACATGCGCCTTCTTGCAAAAAGAGCAGAGCATGTGCCTCTTGCACATCTGACCGGGACGTGCTGCTTCATGGGGATCGATTTTCGCGTGAGCGATAAGGTGCTCATCCCGCGGCAGGACAGCGAATGCCTCGTCGAAGAAGCGATGCGCTATACCGATGACGGCTCGGAAATACTCGATCTGTGCACCGGAAGCGGATGCCTTCTTCTGTCGCTGATGCATTACAAGAACGGATGCCGCGGAGTCGGCGTCGACATCTCGGAGGACGCTCTTATCATAGCCCGCGAAAATCATTCGGTCCTTGATGCTTCGGGAGGCCTTAACGGAGGTTCTGCCGAGTTCATAGCAGGAGATATGTTTTCTGCGGTCCCCGGAAGGAAGTTCGACGTGATCATTTCCAATCCGCCGTACATACGGACTGATGTCATAGAAACTCTCATGCCGGAAGTCCGTGACCACGATCCGAGGATAGCGCTCGACGGCGGAGCAGACGGACTTGCCTTCTACAGAAGGATCGCAGAGTCTGCAAGGGAGCATCTTAATTCAGGAGGCTTTGCGGCTGTCGAGATAGGATACGACCAGGCGGAAGATGTTGCGAAAATATTTGAGGACGCGGGATTTTCCCGCATCGAGACAGTGAAGGATTACGGCGGAAACGACAGAGTTATAGTCGTTCGCATATGATGTGACTTCGGCGCTCCGGGCGAGAATGCACCTCCCCGGCTGCCAAAACACAGAATATGTATCACGGCATCAGAAGCTCTCAGCGAACGGAAACGGAACGAGCGGGGAGCGCATTCCGCCCGGATTTACAGAAAGGATACAGATATGTTTGATAAACTTGAGGATCTTCTCATAAGGTACGAGGAGATCATGAGCGAGCTCGGAGAGCCGGGCACCGCGGACGATCAGGAAAGATTCAAGCGGCTCATGAAGGAGCAGAGCGAACTTGCTCCGATCGTTACCGCATACAGCGAATACAAAAAGAGCAAAAAGGACATCGAGGACAGCCTGGAGATGCTCGATGCGGAGTCCGATGACGAGATGCGCGAGATGCTGAAGGAAGAGCTTTCGGCCGCAAAGGACCGCGTGGAAGAACTCGAGGGAAAGCTCAAGATACTTCTTCTTCCGAAGGATCCGAATGATGAGAAGAACGTCATCGTGGAGATCCGTGCGGGCGCCGGAGGCGATGAGGCGGCTCTTTTCGCAGCGGAGATATTCCGCATGTACGTGCATTACGCCGAGGGACGCGGATGGAAGGTCGAGACGATGGAAACCGATGAGATCGGTATAGGCGGCATGAAGTCGGTGACTTTCATGATAACAGGACAGGGCGCGTATTCCGTCATGAAATATGAGAGCGGAGTGCACCGCGTGCAGCGTGTTCCGGAGACCGAGAGCGGCGGAAGGATACATACCTCGACGATATCTGTTGCGGTAATGCCCGAGGCGGAAGACGTTGATGTTGTGATCGACGAGAAGGATATCAGGATAGATGTCATGCGAGCATCCGGAAACGGAGGACAGTGCGTCAACACGACAGATTCGGCCGTAAGGCTCACGCATTATCCGACCGGCATAGTCATATATTCGCAGACCGAAAAATCGCAGCTTCAGAATAAGGCGAAGGCATTCGCGCTGCTGCGTGCAAAGCTCTATGACATCGAGCAGCAGAAGGCCCATGATGCAGAAGCTCAGCTGCGCAAGAGCCAGATCGGAACCGGCGACCGCTCGGAGAAGATCAGGACCTACAATTTCCCGCAGGGAAGGGTCACGGATCACAGGATAGGGCTTACGCTTTATAAGCTCGATAAAGTCATGAACGGTGACATTCAGGAGATAATTGATGCATGCATTGCCGCGGACCAGGCGGCGAAGCTTGTCAAGATGGACGGCTGATGCCGGCATGTTCTTTGCAGTTCTAGTGAGGGAAAGCAGATGGTTATAGCAAAATTATTCCGGTCGATCCGGCAGTATCTTCCGAGCACGATAGCGACGCCGCTTCTTGTTTCAGGCGAAGTAGTGCTCGAGTGCACGATACCGTTCTATATGGCGGAGCTCGTGAACAGGATAAAAGCCGGGGCGACGGTAAAAGAGATCGCATCATTCGGAGGCATACTTGCCATCATGGCAGTCGGAAGCCTTCTTTTCGGCATGCTCGCGGGAATGACGTGCGCGACGGCGAGCTGCGGATTCGGAAAGAATCTGCGCGCGGACATGTATGATGCGGTCAATGATTTTTCATTCAACAATATCGACGAGTTCTCAACGAGCTCGCTCGTAACAAGGATGACAACGGATGTCACGAACGTCCAGAACGCGTTCATGATGATAACGAGGATCGCTGTAAGATCTCCGTTCATGCTGATTTTTGCCCTGATCATGGCATTCCGGCTCGGCGGCCGCATGGCGTGGATATTTGCGGTAGTCATTCCGATCCTCGCAGGAACGCTCATCATGGTCGCGTCAAGGGCGATGCCGCTTTTTAGAAGGATATTCAAGAAATACGACAGGATGAACGAATCTATCGAGGAGAATATCATCGGTATGCGTGTCGTAAAATCATTCGTCAGGGAAGAATACGAGCAGAGCAAGTTCGATGATGCATCCGAGGAAGTAAGGAAGGATTTCACGAAGGCCGAGAAGATACTTGCCTGGAACGCGCCGGTCATGCAGTTCTGCCTGTACGTTGTAATGGTCTTCGTGCTGAGTTTCGGCTCATACGTTGTCATATCCTCGAGGGGCCTTGAGATCGACGTCGGACAGATCACTGCGCTGCTCACGTACAGCTTCATGATACTTTCGTCGCTGATGATGATGTCGATGATCTTTGTCATGATCACGCTCGCGACGGAGAGCGCTCTGAGAATAGTGCAGGTGCTCGAGGCGAAATCCGATATAGTAAGTCCGGATCCCGAGAGCGCGATCGAATCGGTGGCCGACGGCTCAATAGAGTTCGAAAACGTGCGGTTCGCGTATGCCGGCAATCCCGACAATGATGTCCTGTCAGATATAAACCTCAAGATAGCATCAGGCGAGACTATAGGAATCATAGGAACGACGGGAAGCGGAAAATCATCGCTCGTGCAGCTCATTCCGAGACTGTATGACGCAACAGGCGGAACAGTCCGGGTCGGCGGCATCGACGTTAAGAACTATGACCTCACTGTTCTTCGCAATTCTGTCGCGATGGTGCTTCAGAAGAATGTTCTTTTCGAAGGAACGATCAAAGACAACTTAAGATGGGGCAATCCCGATGCGACGCTCGAGGAGATGAAGGAAGCGTGCCGTCTGTCATGCTCAGAGGAGTTCATTGAGTCAAAAGAGGGCGGTTACGACTATAAAATCGACCACGGCGGGGCTAACATATCAGGCGGGCAGAAACAGAGGCTCTGCATAGCGAGGGCGCTTTTAAAGAAACCGAAGATAATCATATTCGATGATTCGACGAGTGCGGTCGATACAAAGACCGACGCGATAATCAGGAAGGGAATGAAAAAGTACATTCCCGAAACGACGAAGATCATCATAGCCCAGAGAACTGCATCAGTCGAGGATGCAGATAAGATAATCGTCATCGACGGCGGACGGATCGAATCGATCGGAACTCATGAAGAACTGTTAAATAACAGTGTTATTTATAATGAGATCTACACCTCACAGAATAAGGGAGGTGATGAAAATGGCAAGTAATCACGGTCCCAGGGGAAGAAGAGGTCCCGGCCTTTCTCCGGGAGAGAAGCTTTCAAAAGGAATAGTAAAGAGAGTGCTGAAGGATCTGTTCTCTTTCTATCCGGTCATGCTTCCTATCGTCATCGCCTGTATAATGACGTCGGCGCTGATCTCATCAATGCCTTCCTTATTCCAGCAGAAGGTTATAGCAGTCATAGAGAGCTCGTATAAGAGCGGTGACTGGGCAGGCGCTAAGGGAGAGATATTCCGGCTGGTAGCCATTCTTGTGTGCATGTATGTCGTTTCGCTTTCGTGCACGATCGCTTTCAACCAGATGATGGCCACTGTGACGCAGGGAACGCTCAAGAAGATGAGAGGAAAGCTCTTTGACAGGATGGAGACGCTTCCGATAAAGTTCTTCGACCGCAGGCCTGTCGGCGACACGATGAGCCTGTACACGAACGATATCGATGCGCTCAGGCAGATGATATCGCAGAGCTTCCCGCAGATGCTGAACACCGCGGTTATGATAATGACGGTCATATGCATAATGCTCTACTTCAGCCTTTACATGACAATGGTTGTAATATCGGGCGTTGCGCTCATGTTCGTTACGACGAAGGTCATCGGGGGCGGAAGCGCGAGGTTCTTCTTAAAGCAGCAGCAGGCTATAGGTAAAGCCGAAGGCTACATACAGGAAACGATAAGCGGAGCGAAGGTCGTCAAGGTGTTCTGCCACGAGCCGCAGTGCCGCGAGGAGTTCGAAAAGCTCAATGATGAGCTCTTTACCGTTGCATCGCGCGCGAACAAATACGCCAATATACTCGCGCCTATACTGAACAATATGGGAAACATCCTTTATGTCATCGTCGGAATAGCAGGAGGATTCTTCGTTTCGACAGGCATAAAGAACGTCGGCATCGGCGGGATGGATTTTTCGATAAGCCTTGTTGTTCCTTTCCTCGGAATGACGAAAATGTTCTGCGGGCAGATAGGCCAGATATCGATGCAGATAAACGCGATAGTTGCCGGCCTTGCAGGGTGCGAGAGAATTTACCGTGTCATGGATGAGAAGCCTGAAACTGACAACGGCTATGTACATTTAGTCAACGTCAAGGAAGAGAACGGGCAGCTGGTCGAGACCGACGAGCACACGAAGCTCTGGGCATGGAAGCATCCTCATAAGGATATCGGGACGATAACATATACGCCGCTTATGGGCGACATAGTGCTCGACGGGGTTGATTTTTCATATGACGGCGACAAACAGATACTGTTCGACATATCGCTCTATGCGAAGCCCGGACAGAAAGTGGCGTTCGTAGGCTCGACCGGTGCCGGAAAGACAACGGTCACGAACCTTCTGAACAGATTCTATGATATTGCGGACGGCAAGATAAGATACGACGGGATAAACATCAACAAGATATGCAAGGTCGACCTCCGTCATGCGGTGGGGATCGTTCTGCAGGATACGAACCTTTTCACCGGCACGGTCATGGAGAACATACGCTACGGAAAGCTTTCAGCAACTGATGAGGAATGTATAGAGGCTGCGAAACTTGCGGGCGCGCATGATTTTATCTCGCACCTTCCGGAAGGCTATAATACGATGATAAGCGGGAATGCCGCCAATCTTTCCCAGGGCCAGAGGCAGCTCCTTTCGATCGCGAGAGCCGCGGTAGCCGATCCTCCGGTCATGATACTCGACGAGGCGACATCCTCGATCGATACGAGGACAGAGGCGGTCGTGCAGAGAGGAATGGACGCTCTGATGAAGGGCAGGACGACGTTCGTCATAGCCCACAGACTGTCGACTGTAAAGAATTCTGATGTTATAATAGTGCTTGAACACGGCCGTATCATAGAACGCGGCAACCATGATGAACTCATTGCCGCAAAAGGACAGTATTACAGGCTTTACACAGGGGCATTTGAACTTGAGTAGCAGAAGGAAGAACATATACAGGATAATCAGGATAGGGTACACGGGTGACGTGCCGAGCAGGCTGTTCGACGCGGTCATTGCGGTGTCCATCCTGCTGAACCTGTTCATTATTTTCTTTGAGACTTTCGAGGCATCGGCAAGATACCTTCCTGTTCTTAATGCCATTGAATTCGTTACGGTAGTGATCTTCACGGTTGAGTACATACTGCGTCTTCTGACGGCTGATTATGCTTATCCGGGTAAGAAGACGATGGCCGCGGCGGTTCTGGCGTTTGTTCTTTCGCTGTACGGCATCATCGATCTTCTGTCATTTGCACCTTACTGGCTTTCGTTCATATTCCCTGCGGCTAAAGTCCCTCTCGGCGCAGTCGCGTTCAGGATGCTGCGTGTCGTTCGGATACTGCGGCTGTTCCGCATCAACAGATATTATGATGCTTTCAATGTCATCACGGATGTTCTGCGCGAAAAGAAGAATCAGATCCTTTCCGCGGTGTTCATAATACTGATGCTCGTCATCGGCGCATCGGTTATCATGTACAGTCTTGAGCATGATGCTCAGCCTGACCAGTTCAGGAATGCGTTCTCGGGTATATGGTGGGCAGTATCGACACTGCTGACCGTAGGTTACGGAGACATTTATCCTATCACTGCGGCGGGGCGTTTCGTCGGCATAATCCTTGCGTTTCTCGGCGTGGGGATCGTTGCGATACCGACAGGTATCATAAGTGCGGGATTCGTCCAGCAGTACACGAAGATCCGGGATCTTGAAGGCATGAGCAATGAGAAACCGCTCGACTGTATAACAGTCAATGTGAGCGAAGACGACGGATGGTGCGGCAAAAAAGCCGGCGAGCTTGATGTTCCGCCCGGTGCCGAGGTTCTTCTGATCCTCCGGAAGAGGGGAACAGTGATCCCCGACAGTGATACAGCAATCCTTGCCGGAGACAGGATCATCATAGGCTCGGAGCGGTCCGGTGATGCGGAGTTCTTCTTTGAGGAGATCACTATAAGCGAAAAGGGCGGATGGGCAGGAGTTGCTTTATCGGAACTTTGCGCATCCCTCGGAGTCAATGCAGTCAGGATAAAAAGAGACGGAAAAGACATGATACCGAAGGATGATACCGAGCTTTCCGAAGGTGATCTGGTCGTCGTTTTCAGAAAAAGCGCAGGAGGCAGAATGTGATGAGAGCCTGGTACGACTACGCAAGAAAAGCACTGTTCATACTTGTTCCGCTCGCATTTGCCGCGTCGGTTATATACATGGTGTACTACATCGTGAGCGAGAAGGCGCTTCTCATTCCGCGCAGTGAAGTAACTGTGCTCAGCGAGTGGACGTATACGGACGAGCTCGGAGGGACGGAGAAAATCACTTCTCCAGCAAGAATCGATACCGACGGAAGAACTGTATTCATTTACGAAGCCGAGATGCCGGATAACATAGAACACGGCTCCGTTTTAGCATTCTTAAACCGCACGGACATCACCGTAGAGATCGGTGGCAGGATCGCGAAGCAGTGGAGCAAGACCGAGGCTCCGCTGATAGGCGGTGTGGCTAAAAACTCCTACTTCTTCATCCCTTTAGGACCTGAGGATTCCGGGGCTCACCTTAAGATCACGATAGATGACGAGGGATACGGAGGCAAGATATTCGGTGCATTCGTCGGGAACGAGTACGAAGTCGTAAGGTTCCTTGAGATAAAGAGCGGAGCGTTGCAGTTCGCGATGTCGTTCGCGCTTCTTGTCTGCTCCCTGGCAATAGCGATAACAGGTTGCATACTCACGGTCATATACAAACAGAATGTCAGCCTGATACTCATGGCGCTCGGGATTTTCGCGGCATCATCATGGATGTTCGTCGATTCGTTCGTATTCCAGTTCCTTTTCAGGACACAGTTCATAGACGGGTTCATTTCATATATAACGACACTTTGCATACCTTTCCCGTTCGTTGCCTATCTTGATGCGATACAGGGCTACCGGTACAGGAAATGGTATTCGGTCGTAGGCCTGATAGAGTTCGCAAACCTGCTCGTATTTTCGATCCTGCATCTGACTCATACAGTAAGCTTCACTCATACGCTGCTGTACCTTGATATCGTCATCGGTATAGGAACGGTGATATCCCTCATCATCACGCTGTACGATATCATAAAGGGAAATGCCGCAAATTACAGATTCGTATCATACGGTTTCCTTGCGTTCTTAACGCTCGCCATCGTAGAGATCGTCCTTATAAATACAGTAGTTGAGCGTGTAGAGGGCGGAGCGATCATTGCCGGCCTGTACATTCTGTTCGCGTTTGCGATCGTGCAGCAGCTGACAGAGATAAGGGATGTGACGATAGAGAGGGACCGCGCGAACGAAGAGGGCGCGGCCAAGACGAAGTTCCTTGCGAGCATGTCGCATGAGATCAGGACTCCTATCAATTCGATCCTCGGCATGAATGAGATGATACTGAAGGAGAGCAGTGATCCGAACGTTCTCAATTATGCGAACATCATCAATGACTCGGGAACGATGCTCTTATCGCTGATCAACGATGTCCTTGATGTTTCGAAGATAGATAACGACATGGAGGAGATCGTCTGCGAGAACTATGATCCCGAGAAGATGTTCGATAACGCGGTCGAGATGCTGCGTACTCAGGCGACGAAAAAAGGACTTGCGTTCAAGGTCGGAAAGCCGCGCAATTTCCCGAAGCTTCTCTACGGGGATGAGAAGAGGATCACTCAGATCGTAGTGAATCTGATAACGAACGCAGTAAAATACACGGAAGAGGGCACCGTCACGTTCACAGGCGAATGCTTCGCGAGCGACAGCAGATACGTTCTGTGCTTCTATGTGAGCGATACGGGCATAGGAATAAAGAAGGAAGATATCGATGGGATTTTTGATCCGTTCCGCCGTCTCGACATCAAGAAGAACCAGAACATCCAGGGAACGGGACTCGGGCTTTCCATAGTCAAGAGCCTTGTGGATAAGATGGACGGCGAGATTAAGGTGGAGAGCACTTACGGCAAGGGAAGCACTTTCTCCGTACGGATCCCTCAGCAGATGATGGAAAATTCTTCCCTCGGCAAGTACAATTCCGGAAATGCCATTGAGGATGATGACCTTCGGGATATCGATCCGCAATATATCGCACCGGAAGCCCGCGTGCTCGAAGTCGATGACAATGTTTCGAATCAGATGGTCGTAAGGTTGTTCCTTAAGGAGACCGGAGTCAAGCTTGATGTTGCTTCATCGGGCAAGGAGGCGGTAAAACTCTGCAGGCTCAACAGATACGATGTCATCCTGATGGATCATATGATGCCCGAGCCCGACGGAATCGAGACGATGCATCAGATAAGATCCGATGAGGCAGGTCTCAACACCCATACTCCGCAGATAATACTGACAGCAAATGCCCTGATGGGAAGCCGGTCGATGTACGAGGAAGAAGGCTTTGACAATTACCTCAGCAAGCCTGTTGAGTCCGTAAGGCTTCTTAAGATGGTACGCAAATACCTTCCGGAAGATAAGGTCATGTACAAGCCTAAAAAGCGCGCTCTTGCGCCTGTGCCGAACGCTTTGGAAGATATGGCGCAGGAGAAGGATGCAGATTCTGCGAAGGAAGGACCTGTAGATATCGCAGCTCTCTTCGCTCGGTTTGACAATAAAGAGGAAACAGTGCATCTTATTCTTGAAGAGGTCATCAAGGAGGGTGAGCGGAAAATCCCGCTGCTGCGTGAACTGGCCGAGCAGGAGGATGTCAAGCGCTATGCCGTCGAAGCACACGGCGTGAAAGGCGTCATGGCGAGCTCATGCGCATCCGGACTTTCTGCAACTGCAAAGTCTCACGAGCTTGCTGCGAAGGAAGGGAATGCTTCATTCATTAAGGATAACATCGAGAGCTTCCTTAAAGAGTATGAGGAAGTGCTTGATTACATAAGAGACTATCTTGGGGATGGATTATGAAAAAAATACTGATCATTGACGGAAACAGCGAAGACGAGGCAAAGGTGAGATCTGCCGTTGACGGGTATGACGTATCCTCTGTTTCGTATTTCGACATGAACAGCATGGCATTATCGACGGTCATTTCAATAGCTAATACCGTTGATGCGGCGGATGTCTATAGCGCGGGAAGATCGCTGAGGGTTGCCGTCTGCGCCAGGGATATAGCCGAAAATCTCGGATGGGACAAGAATAAGTGCAGGAATATTTATTTCGTTGCGCTGCTTCATGATATCGGAATGATCACGGTTGACGATTCGATAGTGAACAAGCCGTCGCGTCTTGACCCCGAGGAATATGAGGCCATTAAGCGTCATCCTGTAAAAGGCGCGGAGATGCTCAAGGATATCACGATAGTGGATAATCTTGCCGAAGGCGTTCTGCATCACCATGAGAGATGGGACGGAAAGGGATATCCTAAGGGGCTTTCGCAAGAAGAGATCCCTGAATTCGCCAGGGTGATATCGATCGCTGATGCGTATGATGCGATGAGCTCCGACAGGGTTTACCGCTCAAAACTTACAACAGATAAGATCATTTCCGAGTTCACAAGGTGTGCAGGAAGCCAGTTCGATCCGGAAATGGCCGAAGTGTTCGTGTTCATGCTGAAAGGCGGTTATTCGGTCGATCCGGGAATCGAGCAGACAAAGGAAGCCAGCGAGAGAGCGTCAAGAGACGGAGGACTGCGGAGCATGTTCACTCCGGGGGCACCGACGGAAGAGTGCGATGAGGAGATCGATGCGATCACCGGTCTGTTCACAAGATCATATCTGAATGCGATAGTGGGCAAGAAGATCACCGAAGAACGCTCCGGCGGACTCATGATAATAGATATCACGGGGCTTTCTGAAATCGGCGGCGATGAATGCGACACGCTCATAAAGAAGTTTTCCGACAGGCTGAAGTCATTCTTCAGGGAGGCCGATGCGGTATGCCGCATGGCAGCTGACAGGTTCGCGGTATATGTAAGCGGTGATTCGGGAAAATCGGTCATCGGGAAGAAAGCCGCCATGATAGCGGATGCCATCGATACGTTTGATGAATTCGAACAGTACAGGAGTCAGCTCAGAGTCGTGATCGGAATAGCTATGTGCATGGAAGACGGAGTCACTTTCGAAGAGCTTTACAGAGCTGCAACAGATGCACTCGCTGAGGCGAAGGAGAGCGGAAAGAGCGCGTACCGTTTCGGAGGAAACTGAGGGAAATATGCAATGATCAAGTTAAGGAGCTGCAAGCGCAGCTCCTTTTTCTGTACATTAAAGCGGAGGTAAAACGGTTCCGCCCGTTACGAAAAAAACCGCAAAAAAGAACAAAAAAGATGTTGACATAATATTATTCATAAGATAAAATAACCTTGTTATGTAACAAAGATGTGTAACACTGATGTGTAACGTAGATATGTAACAATGATATATAACATAGATACATAACAATGTTATACAATGCCATGCGGGAAGGTTAGAGATGCCTCCAAAGGAGAAGGTTCCGAAGGTCAGGATAGAGGATGAGGCCTTTGAAATGACAAGAGAATATGGGTTCTCATCCGTTACGGCCAGGAAGCTTGCCGACAGACTCGGATGCTCAACACAGCCGATATTCAGGGCATACGAGAACATGGATGAACTCAGGACGGACCTTTTCTATATGAGCACGGAATACTTCATCGGCGAGGTCCTCTCTAAGAAGAGCAGAACACCGGCATATCTCGGGCTTGCGCTGTCTTATATTGAGTTTGCACGGACCGAGAAGAATCTTTTTGAACTCATCGCATCGGTCGATGATTTCGGAACACAGACGATAACCGAGTTCTTAAAGAGCGATGAAGGGATGAGGATACTCAGGAAGATTTCAGGGGATGAGGTATCCGACAAGAAGAAGCAGGAACTGTTCACGATGTTCTGGATGTTCGTACACGGAATGGCGGTACTGATATCCGGAAACAGAGTGGAGTTTTCCGAGAGGGAGATCAGAACATATATTACAAAAGCGTACGAGGGATTCGTATCGCAGGTACGGGGAGCATAAGAAATGTCCGGATTTTAAGGACGATAAGGGGGAGTAAATGAGAGCTGCCGGAAGAAGAAGGGCAAGGCGCAGCGGAAAGCTCGCAAGACTTTTCAAGAAAACATTCATCAATATTGTGTTCGCTCCGACGAGGATTCCGAAGATAACCGATGATACGGTGGAGCTTCTTATGAGGCTCGGCGAGGGTACGGCGATAGTGTTTGTAGCTGCACTCGTCGCTCACATAGCACTTCCGACACTTGTTCCGACGGGCATAGTTGTGATCTTTGGAGCCACTTTTGCAGTGCTGCTGTCGCTGATCAAGCTGTCGGATTATCAGCAGATGATAGAGAAGTACAGGTATTACGGGTTCAGGATATGATCCGTGAATGAAGAAAAAAAGGGCCGTGGAATAGGGGCCGCGGCTCTTGACATACATGAGGGTTCACTATATAAGAGGGGGGCGAAAGCCCTCTTTTTGTTTCTACAGTTCTATTGCTTCGTCGTAGACTGCCGGATTCAGCTCCTTGATGCAGTCCATGTGCTCGTTGAGAAGATCTATGTCGGTATCGTAGTCCTTGTGGAAATACTTTATGAGATTGAAATATGCCCATGCGCTGTTCGCGTCGGGATATACGGTCGCCTTCTGGAAGTATTTCTTCGCGAAAGGAACGTTGATGTAATCGTGAAGATTGACCTTGTCACCCGATGAGGATCTTACCTCACCGGTCATGTAGAAAAGACCGAGGCGGTTCGCCGCATAAGGTTCATATCTGTCTGCGGAGATCGTCAGATAGTGCATGTAACTGTTCGCATGCTCGGCTATATCTCCTTCGCCTTTCACGATGAGATCGGCTTCCTTTGCCGCAAGGTTGTTACAGGCATATATGTAGCCTTCCTCGGCGGCATCTTCGAAGTATTTCTCGGCCGTAGCACCTTCTTCGAGCTTTTCGATAAGAGCGGGCGCTTCTTTTATTATCCTGCCTATGAGGTTAACTGCGGCAGGTGCTCTGCAGGCGGAGAGCGTCGCGAGAGCAAGTTCCATTGCAAGACTCAGCCTTTCGTCGCGCGTGAGTTTTTCGATCTCATCGATCACCTCGCACTTCTTTAAGACCGATTCGCATCTGTAGTTCACGAGATAATAACCGATCACATAGAACGCAAGAGGAGTGCCGTCTCCGCTGCATGTTATGCCTTCGTCTGAGAAAGTGATCCCGGCGGCCTCGCAGTAAAGCGGGAATGCTTTCCTGAAGTTGTTGCGGCATCTTATCTTGCGGTAGAAAAGAAGGTCCGCGTATGATTTCAGCGCAGCCCTGTTCCCTGTAAGGGCAAGGCATATCGTCTCACGCTCCGAAGACGGTGAGGCGTATCCGTATTTTTCGAATACGGTTTCGGTAAGTATCTGTTCGTCGGCTCTGTAAGTGTTGTTGCATGTAAATCTCATGTGCTCCCCTCCGCTGTCTATTTTCCTTCTTCGTAACTGCTGTGTTCTTTATCCGCGGTTATATCTTCTTCCTCTGTAAGTGCCGCAGCCGCAATAAACGGCAGCAGGCAGAACAGTGCATATACATATCGAAACTCCGAAAAGGCCGGTGTTGAAATGACAAGTGAAAGAACAATCGCGGCTATTGGCATAGTCGCGATAATGCCGCTCTTATTGCCGCCGGCAAGGCTTCTGTAAAGCATCAGCAGCATCGCCCAGACGAAAAGCCCGATGCTGACGAATACCTGGAAAACGGGATTTTCGTAGAAGAGACGCAGGTAGCTTTCAAAGACTGCGCGCATAGCGGGAGACGCAATAGCCGGACGTATCCCGAGCGAGTTGTTCTCTATTCCACCGAACCAGACCATGCACGGATATCCCGAGTTCCAGAATCCTTTCGTCTGATCTGCCCAGGCGATGAAGTACAGGACGGGATTATGGATGAACGTGCGCAGGTACAGACTGATGAACCTGCCTCTGTTCTGCGTTATGAACTGCTGGTTTCCGAAGTCTCTTATCATGTTCTTTATCGGGTCTGAAAGGCCCGGATCGTATGCGGTCTTTGCGGCCTCGACATCGATTATCTCCGACAGGAGCGAAATGTCCTCATCGCTCATGTATCCGCCTTCTGAATTGACTCTTGCGACTTGCTGGAGCGGTATGCTCAGCATCTCAACCGTGTCGGGAGGCGCAACGTCGAACATCGAGAATACTCCGTGCTTTATGACAAGCGATATGACGATCGCCGAAACCATGATGACAAACAGCTTCATATGCTTTCTCATCAGCAGGAAGACGGCTGCGGCAACGATGACGAAAGCGAACAGGCCGTTGCTTCTTGTGAGGCAGAACATGACAGACGATACGGCGGCAACTGTATAGTTAACTGCCGCATTTCCTATATTTTTCATTATCCTCGTGGCAGAAACTACGAAAAGAGTGACGGCCGCGCCGAATATGACGTCCTTCCATATCGTGAAGCTGAACATGATGTGAAACGGCATGACGGCAAAGAATACGGCTGAAGCGATAACGAGCGCCCGGTGGATGCGCATCTTCTTCATTGTGCTTACAGTGAATGCGAACGTTGCCGACATGAAGATCATCTGGAAGATCACGTAAACGCTCACGGCGCGGTTCATGTCAGAGGATACTGCAAGCCCCGTCTTCAGGAAGAGCTGAACGAGAAGCGTGTGGCTCAGCGGATGGTGGTTTGAATAAACGCCCGTGAACATCTGCGTTATCTGATCTATAGAGTCGATGGAAAGAATTCCGGGATAGTAGCAGAGAAAATATATCAGGCAGTAAACGGTCATGAAGACGGCAAACGGTATGACAAAACAGAGATAATCCTTTGTTCCGTCAGATTTTTCGCGCCCGAGCGGATAGGAATCTTTCGTAGAAAGGATGAAGATGAGCATGTTATATACCGAAACGAAGCTTCCGAGAATTATAGCCAGCATAACGAAAAGCTTGAGAGCCCGGTAAACGAGAAGTCCGTATGATGCGCCGAACTGCGGACGGTACCAGATGACGTGATTTACGAGAAGCATCAGAAGAGAAAAGAAGACGGACAGCACGATCACGGTGATCGTCATGGCGCGGCTTTTCTCAGGCTTTTTACGTCTGTTGCAGACGAGGCAGAAAACCGAAAAAAGAGCCGCGAGCACATAAGGTGCAAAGTATGCATCGGAACGCGTCAGAGTGACCGCACAGATTATGATGCACAGAAGCTGCGCATAAAATGATCGTCTGCTCAATTTTCTGCCCTTTCATCACTCGTCCGTTTTCGGTTCGCAGAATACGGGCTCAAGGTCCTTGAAGATGTTCTGGTCGAAAATCCAGATGTAGAGATCGTCCTGATACTTGATCTCATCTATCCTGTGTTTTCCGAGGGTGTCGCCGACATATTTCATATCCTGTGAGTCCACAACGACGAAGTATCTGTCAACGCCGGGAACGTCCTCATATCCTGATGCCTCGGACTGATAGCGCTTTACTTCATAACGCCCGTCGGGGTATGTGTCTATAGGGCTTACGGTTATCTCGTTGTCGCTTAAGACCATGGCGGCGTTCGCGGAATTCCAGAAGAACGAGTAGCCGCGCGTAAGACCGTTCTGCCTGAAGATCTCAATGAGCTGGTCGTTCTGGTTCACACCCACAGCAGACGGAATGTTCTTTACCGTGAGCATCGAGACGAAAGTAACAGAGGCCAGAACAGGAACGAGAAGCACGTGCCAGCGGAGCATCTTACGTTCTTTGAGCATGTAGAGCGTATATGTGATCGTAAGTATTGCTGCGGAGCATTCAACGGCAGAAAGCCGCCACGTCTGCACCGATGCATAGCTTATCGAATACGTGAGCAGCGTCATCGCGAACATTATCCAGTGGAAAAGCGTCAGAAGACGCAGCATGCGATTTTCGATCTTCTTATAGAAAATTGCCGGGAACATGGGGATCACAAGAAGCAGCACAGCAAAGCCGTACATGACGAGGATACGTATTCCGTCGAAAGACATCATCGGAACATCTATATCATTCGATCCGGTGAACACCTTGATCCACTCGAGAAGGAGAGGGCTCTTTGTCCACAGCCAGTCTTTCGTCGGAAGGATCGCGGTTATCGAATTCTCGTATTCGACGCTCCCGAACAGGATCATCTTTATCCCGAAGCCTGCAAGCCCGCCTGCCGCAATCGATGCGAGCCTTATGAAGAATTTCCTGTCGTTTGCATAAGTTATCGTATCAGGCCCAAAATAGCGCTCGAGAAGGATCGATCCTGCAAAGGGCACGAAGAACAGAATGAAAGTTGCCATTCCGTTAGTGCAGCAGAGCATGCACCATATAGGAAGCGCTATATCGAAAATCCTCCTGCGCTTACCGTCTTCTAAAAATCCCGAGGAGCGTTTATACAGCGCATAGGCAACGCACATGAACACTATCGCCAGACTGTAGTGGATTATATGTCCGTAGAAGATCATTCTCATGGTCACTGAAGAGCACATGAGTATCATCGTGATCCCTGAAAGAGCAAACGACTCGCCGTAAGAAAAATCGAGCGTTTTCATGAACAGTATGAGGGCGGCCGCGAAGATAAGCGCGAAGACCGTCATGCCGAGCTGATGCGAGAAATACGTGAGTCCGAAGACGGCAACTATCGGTATCATTATGGGAATGCCGGAGAAAGGCAGGAAGTATGCGTACCAGTAATCGGGACTGTAGTAGTGCCCGCTTCTTACCGCTGCATCCGCCCACAGTATCGTGTCGGTGAAGTCCGCGTTGTATTCGCTGCGGCATCTTTTGTATATATAAAATGCGACGACGAACAGGCCGAGCAGAAAAATGCACAGCCCCATGGTAAGTGAAATGATCTTTTTGTTCTTCTTAAGAAAGTCCATATACACGGTATTATATACCGACAGACCTTCTGATTTCAAGTGCATGCAGGCTCCGGCAGGCTCTGTATGTGCCTCTTTTTGCGTCATCCGCAGTTGTCGCATCTTCTTGAATGAGATATAATATGCGATAGTGATTTTTTAAGACGGGAGAATCGGCAAATGAAGATATCGGAACTGCTCAAGACTGACGGATACAGGATGTCGTTCGAGGTGTTTCCGCCCAAGACGAGCGATAAATATGACAGCGTCCAGGCGGCTACGGAGAAGATCGCGCAGCTGCATCCTGCATTCATGTCCGTTACATACGGCGCGGGCGGAGGTACGAGCAAGTACACGCTCGATATAGCGAAGAACATAGAGAAGTCGCACGGCGTCATAAGCCTTGCGCATCTTACGTGCGTCAATTCCACGAAGGAAACGGTAAAAGAAAGAATAAAGGACATCAGGGATGCCGGGATAAAGAACATAATGGCGCTGAGAGGCGATCTTGCACCCGGCATGGAAGATGCGGACCGCAGCACATGGGACTACCGCCATGCAGTCGAGCTCATCCGCGACATAAAGGAATCGGACGGCGATTTCTGCATAGGCGCGGCCTGCTATCCGGAAGTCCATCCTGAGAGCGCGAACCAGAGAGAGGATATTATCCACCTGCGCGAAAAGGTTGAAGCGGGCGCGGAATTCCTCACGACGCAGATGTTCTTCGACAACAATCTTTTCTACAATTTCCTCTACAAGATAAGGGAAGCAGGCATCTCCTGCCCGATAATCCCGGGCATCATGCCGATCACGAACGCAAACCAGGTTGAGCGCGCGATCAAGCTTTCAGGCTCGTTCATGCCTCAGCGCTTCAAGAGCATTGTGGACGCCTTCGGCGAAAATCCCGCTGCCATGCGCCAGGCAGGAATAGCATACGCGACCGACCAGATCATAGACCTTTATGCGAACGGCATAAGGTTCATCCACGTTTATTCGATGAACAAGCCGGACGTAGCTTCCGCGATACTTGACAACCTTTCGGATATACTTACGAAATGACGGGACAGGGTATAAAATCATTCGATGAGCCGCAGTTCAACCGGCGCGAGATCCTGCGCTATGCGCAGTGCGGCGGCTGCACGGATCAGACGATGCTCAACATGATGGAAGAATGCATCAGCGAGTGCATGAAGTTCGCATCTTTCTCATACAGGGTTTCGTACTGCCATCTTCCGATCATATCGCTCGACAGAGAAACAGGCGAGATAGATTTCGATCTCCTGAAAGTAAAGAGCCGCGATCTTGCGGGAAATCTCGACGGATGCGCTGAAGCAATTCTTTTTGCGGCGACCATCGGCCCCGGGATAGACAGGCTCATAAAGAAGTATTCGGGACGCGCCCCGGTGAAGGCTCTTTTCATGCAGGCGATAGGAGCGGAACGCGCGGAATCTTTATGCGAGATGTTCTGCTCATCATTTACCGGAAAGCTCCGGCCGCGGTTTTCGCCCGGATTCGGAGACCTCGCGCTTTCGATACAGCCGGATGTGCTGAGGATCGTGAATGCATCAAAGAACCTTTCGATCACGCTCGATGATGGATTCCTGATGTCACCGAGCAAGTCGGTAACTGCATTTGCTGGTAGGGGGGACCGCGTAGCGGTGGGACCCTGGCTGCACCGCCCGCCGCACCCGACGTAGTCGGATTCTGATCGGCGGGCAGTCCTTATACAGGTAGGTAGTGGGGGAAAATGGATTTCAGGCAATTTCTGCGCGACAATTTTGTGATACTCGACGGCGGCATGGGCTCGCTTCTCCAGAAGAGAGGTCTTAAGCCCGGCGAGAAACCGGAGACTTTCAACCTTCTGCATCCGGAGATAGTGACGGATATACAGAAGGCCTATTTTGATGCGGGCTCGAACGTAATAAACGCCAATACGTTCGGCGCCAATCCTTTCAATTTCCCTGATGATGAAGAACTGAAGAGCGTGATAGAAGCGGCGATAAAGATAGGACGCGAGGCTGCGCGGCTTTCGGATGAAGCTTCTGAAGAGAGCAGGAAGCGCCCTAAGTTCGTATCGCTTGACATAGGCTCAATGGGCCGGCTTCTGAAACCGTACGGACAGCTCGAGTTCGAGGATGCAGTAAGCGCATTCGCGAAAATCGTAAAGATAGGCGCGGCAGCAGGCGCGGACCTCGTGACCGTTGAAACGATGAACGACTGCCTCGAGACAAAGGCTGCGGTGCTTGCCGTGAAGGAGAACTGCGACCTTCCTGTGATAGTCACCGATGCTTTCGATGCGAACGGACAGCTCATGACAGGCGCGGATCCGTCGGCAATGACCGCAATGCTTGAAGGAATGGGAGCGGACGCGATCGGAACGAACTGTTCGGTAGGACCTATGCAGCTGCGCGGAGTCATGAAGGAATTCCTCGAGAAGGCATCGATACCCGTGATCTTCAAGCCTAACGCCGGACTTCCGAGAGTCGAGAACGGCGAGACCGTATTCGACGTTACCGCCGATGAGTTCGCCGAAGAGGTCGTCATGCAGATGAAGGCCGGCGTGAGAGTCGTCGGAGGATGCTGCGGAACAACGCCCGAATACATAAAGAAAGTGACCGATCTTGCGAAGGCGCAGAACCTGAAGCCTGTCCCGCTTACGGACAAGAACCTTTCGGTAGTAAGCTCCTACACGCATGCGGTTTATTTTGACAAGGACCCGATACTCATCGGAGAGCGCATAAATCCTACGGGAAAGAAGCGTTTCAAGCAGGCACTCATCGAGCATGACATGGACTACATACTCGGAGAGGGGCTGCGCCAGGCGGATGAGAAAGTGCATGTGCTCGATGTCAACGTCGGAATCCCCGACATAGATGAGCCCGCGCTTCTTACTGAGACAGTAAAGGAACTGCAGGCGGTAACAGACCTTCCGCTTCAGATAGACACATCAGATCCGATCGCCATGGAATCGGCACTTCGCGCATACAACGGCAAGGCGATGATCAACTCGGTTAACGGCAAGGAAGAAGTCATGTCGGCCATATTCCCGCTCGTAAAAAAGTACGGCGGGTTCGTCGTGGCTCTTACGATAGATGAACGCGGAATACCCGAGACAGCGAAAGAGAGGATAGAGGTAGCTGAGCATATTATCGAAACTGCTGAAAGCTATGGGATAAGCCGCAAGGATCTGATTTTCGATCCTCTGTGCATGACGATAAGCGCGGACACTTCCGCCGCGGTAACGACGCTCGAATGCGTGCGGATACTTACCGATGAGCTCGGCGTGCACACTTCGCTCGGAATCAGCAACGTCTCATTCGGGCTTCCGAAGCGCAACATGATAACATCCGGAATGTTTGCCGCGGCGCTTGAGAGAGGGCTTTCGGCCGCGATCATGAATCCGTTCGCACCGGAGATGATGGCTGCGTATCACAGTTTCCGTGCGCTCCACGATCTTGATGAGAACTGCACGGATTTCATAGAATTCGCAGATTCGTATGACGGCAAGTACGGTACGGTTTCTGCGGCAACACCTGCCGCAGGTGCGCAGACGGACAGCGCGAAGACGGCGGATGATCTGTCGCCTCTTGCGTCTGCAATTGTCAAAGGGCTCAAGGAGATGTCATCGAAGATCACTGCCTCGATGATAAAAGAGGAAGGCCGCGATCCGCTCGAGATAGTATCTGAAGAAGTCATTCCCGCACTCAACGCAGTCGGCGAGAGCTTCGAGGCAAAGAAGACATATCTGCCTCAGCTGCTCATGAGCGCCGAGGCCGCGAAAGAGGCATTCGTCATAATTAAAGCGGAGCTTGAGAAAGTAAAAGCGGCCGGCGGAGGAGGAGAGTCGAAAAACTCCGGATGCCGCATCGTCATAGCGACCGTGAAGGGCGACGTTCATGACATAGGCAAGAACATCGTGAAGCTCCTGCTCGAGAACTACGGATTCGATGTCACCGACCTCGGAAAGGACGTTGATCCCGAGACAGTGCTCGGCGAGGTTATAAGACTCAAGGCCGATATATGCGGATTGTCCGCACTTATGACGACGACTGTTCCCGCGATGGAAGATACGATAAAGCTCATTCATGAACAGGCACCGTGGTGCCGCGTCATGGTCGGCGGCGCCGTGCTCACGCAGGAATACGCCGACAAGATCGGGGCAGATGCGTACTCGAAGGACGCGATGGGCTCGGTCAGATACGCCGAAAGCGTGAATGAGGCAAAATCAGATCAAGGCAAGCAATAAAGCTGTTGATTTTTGATGCAGGCGTTGATATGATTTTTCTGTAAGGGATATTCAGCCGGACGATAACGGATGAAATAAAACAGGATCAGAGGTAAGAAATGACAGGTTTTGATTTTCTCAATCAGGAAGTAGGCCTTGAATACTGTGCCGGTGACGAGGAGATATACCGCGAGATACTTGAAGGGTATGTTGAGGAAGACAGGCGTGAGGATGTAAAGAAATTCTTTGAGGCCGGAGACCTTCCGAATTACAGGGTTACGGCGCATGCCATTAAGTCCACGAGCCTTACGATAGGAGCAGAAGAGCTTTCCGCAAAGGCAAAGGCGCTTGAATATGCCGCAGCGGACGGCGATATGGATTTCATCAGAGAGCACAATGATGAAATGGTCGCCATGTACACTGATATCCTTACGAAGATAAAAGAGGCTCTGTGATTTTCGTTTAACTGAAGTTAAAAGAGATTACGCATTCCCTGAAAATGTGTAATCTCTTTTTGTTCTTTTTTATGCATGGAGAATGAGCTTGGAAGACGTGATGCTAAGCGAGATCCGAATATCGGTGCGTGCTCTCGTTGAGTTCATAATGAGAAGCGGTGACATAGACCGGCGGCGCAAAACGGCCAGCGGTCCTGAAGTCATGCTCGAAGGCGCGAACATACACCGCGCCATCCAGCGGCGCATGGGGAAGAACTACCATGCCGAGGTGTACATGTCGGCTACGGTCGAGCGCAGCGACTGCATCATAACGGTGGACGGGCGCGCGGACGGCCTGATCATTCCGGGAGACGGAAAAGAAGAGGGAAGGATCGAGGCGCATCTTCTTCTTTCAGACGAAGAGAACATCAAGGCCCCGGCCGTGCCCGAGCCGGTTTGGGACATTGCCCCGGACCTGTCGACCAGTGTGGTCATTGACGAGATAAAGACAACATACCGCGATCTTGAGAAGATGAAGAAGCCTGTGCCCGAGCATCTCGCGCAGGCCATGTGCTATGCGTTCATGGCGGCGCAGTCAATGGACCTTCCCGCGATCGGAGTGCGGATGACATACTGCAACACCGAGACGAGGGAAACGAGGTATTTCGACAATCTGTATTCGCGCGAAGAGATAACGGCATGGTTTGCGGCGCTCATGAAGGAATATGCGCGCTGGGCGGATTTTGAGACCGGATGGAGAAAGATCCGCAACATGAGCATCGAAACACTGAGATTTCCGTATGAATACCGGAGCGGTCAACGTGAGCTCATGGCGCAGGTCTACAGCTCAACGGAAGCCGGCGGGAGGCTTTTTGTCATGGCTCCGACCGGAGTCGGAAAGACGCTCGCGACAGTGTATCCTTCGCTGAAATCGCTCGCAAAAGGCGGGGCGGACAGGATTTTCTACCTGACCGCGAAGACGATAACGAGAACGGTCGCATCGGGCTGCCTTGATATTCTCCGGCCGCATCTTCGGCTCAAATCAGTTACGCTTACAGCGAAGGAGAAGATCTGCCCGCTCGGAAAATGCGAGTGCAATCCTGACGCTTGCAAGTATGCGAAGGGACATTTCGACAGGATAAATGATGCGATGTACGATCTTCTCATCAACGAGGATTCGTTCACGAGAGAGACGATAACCGAGTATTCGAGGAAGCATACGGTCTGCCCGTTCGAGTTCTCGCTCGATATGTCGCTTTTTTCCGATATGATCATATGTGATTACAACTACGTCTTCGATCCGAACGTCTACCTGCGCAGGTTCTTCGGTGACGGATCAAAAAATTCGGGCGCAGAGAGGTTCCTGTTCCTTGTCGACGAGGCGCACAACCTCACGGAGCGCGCGATGAAGATGTACAGCGCCCGCATAGTGAAAGAAGAGATACTCGACGTGAAGCGGCTCGTGAAAGACGAGGATCCCCGTCTTGCCCGCGCGCTTGAGAGCTGCAACCGCTATCTGCTCGAGCAAAAGCGGTTATGCAATGACGTGAAGGTCGCTGAAGATTTTGAGTCTTTCGTCGCGCTTCTCTTGCGGCTCGGCGGCCGTATTGAGCAGTTCCTTGACGAGCATGAGCATTTCGAGCATTCCGAGGAGGTTCTCGAGTTCTACTTCGGCCTCCGGCATTTCCTTAACATATACGAGAACATGATACGGGAGGATTACGTCCTTTATACGAAGCTTCTGGATGACGGGAATTTTTCCGCGAACCTCATGTGCGCCAATCCCGCGGGACCTGTCAGAAACTGCACGGACAGGTCGGTATTTACGGTGTTCTTTTCTGCGACGCTCCTTCCGATAGATTACTACCGGATGATGCTCGGAGCGGACGAAGGGGATGCGGCTGTCTACGCTAAGTCGGTGTTCGATCCGGCTAACCGCGCGCTCCTTGTCGCGAAGGACGTCACGAGCAAGTACACGAGAAGAGGCGAGAGCGAATATGACAGGATGGCTGAGTACATTTCTGCGATTGTTTCTGCGAAGCAGGGAAACTACATGGTTTTCTTCCCGTCGTTCGCGATGCTCGAGAATGTGTACGAGCTCTTCATGAGCAGATATCATGACGGCGAAAATCAGACAGCCGTCGTTCAGTCGCCGTCTATGACGGAGGCGGAGCGCGAAGGTTTTCTGTCGCTTTTTGCCGCAGGCGAAGGCGATTACGGGGACGAAGAATATACTGGCGGTGAAGAGGCGGATGAAACAATGCTTCCTGATCTTGCTCCGGACATGGAGATAGAGATAGACAGCTCACTCGACGATGAGGAAAAGAAGACGCTGATAGGGTTCTGCGTGCTCGGAGGGATTTTCTCCGAAGGGATAGACCTCAAGAATGATGCGCTGATCGGCGCGATCATTGTCGGGACCGGGCTTCCGATGGTGTGCCCGGAAAGGGAGCTTCTGCGCAGGTGCTATTCGGATATGGGGCTTGACGGGTTTGACTACGCGTACCGTTTCCCCGGGATGAACAAAGTGCTCCAGGCGGCAGGAAGAGTCATCAGGACTGAGGAAGACAGAGGCGTCGTCGCTCTTCTTGACGAAAGGTTTTTGGGCCGCGACTACCTGCGCCTCTTCCCGAGGGAATGGAAGGATTACGGAGTCTGCAGGGCCGATGATGTGAACGAGGCCCTCGAGCAGTTCTGGACTGGCCCAGGGGAACAGGGGTTGCGTTGCGGAATATGACATGATAGTGTTCGCAACACTTCCGGAAAAATGATATAATAAAACAGATAGGCTGCGGAGCTATGATGGTACGGCCGCAATGAAGGATAAAGAACAAAGGAGAAAAAGATATGAACATGGAGGGCGTAATGCTGAAAGAAGAAGAACTTGAGATGGTATCAGGCGGTGTTACGAACACATCGGTAAATGGCGCAGCAGGCGAAACGCCGCTTACGACAAAAAAGTTTAACTGTCCGAAATGCGGCGCGGAGAGGGATTTCTATCTTTATTCAGGCGGCAGATGCGTATGCAGCAAATGCGGTTACGAGATGTTCAAGTGATGATGAAGGATATATTGCTCGGCTCACACTGCAGGCTTAACAGCCCCGACATGTTCCTCGGCTCGGTGAAGGAGGCGGCCTCATACGGGGCCAATACGTTCATGGTCTACACGGGTGCGCCGCAGAATACGAAGAGAAAAGATATTTCCGAGCTTAAGACGGACGAGGGCAGAAAGCTCATGAAAGAGCTCGGGATGACAGAGTTTGTAGTGCATGCGCCTTACATAATCAACCTCGGGAATACCGTAAAGCCTGAGACATACCGGCTCGCGGAGGATTTTCTCGCAGTGGAGATAGAGCGTACCATGGCGATGGGAAGCCATGTTCTTGTGCTCCATCCGGGCGCGGCGGTAGGTGCCGAGCGGAAGACGGCTATCGATCAGATCATCGGCGGGCTGAACAATATCCTGAAACCTGATATGGACTGCAGCATAGCGCTCGAGACGATGGCCGGAAAGGGAAGCGAAGTAGGCTCGACTTTTGAGGAGATCGCCGAGATCATCAGCGGATGCGCCTATCCGGAGAAGCTCAGCGTGTGCTTTGATACCTGCCATGTAAATGATGCGGGATATGACATCGTAAATGATTTTGACGGCGTGATGGATGAGTTCGACCGCATAATAGGAAAAGACAGGATCAGTGTCTTCCACATAAATGACTCGAAGAATCCGCTCGGGGCGCATAAGGACCGGCACGCCAACATAGGCGACGGATTCATCGGTTTTGAGACGCTTGCGAAAATAGTGTGGCATCCTGATTTTCGGCACGTTCCGAAGATTCTCGAGACGCCGTACATACCGGATGAGAAGGATCCGGAGACAAAAAATCCGCCTTATAAAGAGGAGATCGCAAGACTCAGAGCGTTCGGTAAATAAGGCGGGCACTTTACATATCGCGCGATATGTGTATAATTATTGTCAGTGTAACTGCAAAGGGGCAGTAGCATATTGCTACCGCCCTGTTTTTATAGAAGGGCAGCAAAACATACATCAAATGAGACAGGAGAAAGACAATGAGTGATTTCATGACAAGCGTTGCAGCTGTAAACGACACCATCAATTCCTTCATCTGGGTCAAGATCGGGCTTGTGCTTCTCATCGGAACCGGCGTACTTACGACCATACTGACGGGATGCTTCCAGGTGACGCGTATCAAGCACTGGATGGCGAAGACGATAGGAAGCGTGTTCAAGGCAGATTCTCATGTCAAGAATGAAGCCGGAAGCGTTTCGCAGTTCCAGGCGCTGTGCACGGCTCTTGCAGCAACGATAGGAACGGGTAACATAGCAGGTGTTTCCGCCGCTATATGCGTGGGCGGACCCGGTGCGGTTTTCTGGATGTGGGTAGCAGCATTTCTCGGAATGATGACGAACTATTCAGAGAACGTGCTCGGCATATATTACAGGCGCAAGAACAAAGAGGGCGAGTGGTCCGGAGGAGCTATGTACTACCTTAAGGACGGTCTCGGAAAGATCACGGGCTATGAGAAACTCGGAAGTGCGCTCGCAGTTCTTTTCGCGGTCTTCGCGGTCATTGCATCATTCGGAATCGGTAACATGGGACAGATCAACAAGATCACGCTCAACCTTGAGAGCGCTTTCTTCTCAGGAATAAATTCACCGACGGTATTCGGCGGTGCGAGCCTCGTGAACCTGATCATCGGTATCGTTCTGATGCTTATCGGCGGATTCATAATCATAGGCGGACTCAAGAGAATAGCGGCGGTTGCGGAGCGCGTTGTTCCTTTCATGGCGCTCATCTATGTAATAGGGTCTCTTATCATAATGTTCGTGCACATCAGCTCGATAGGCAGCATGTTCGCGGCGATATTCAGATATGCATTCGGAATTAAGGCAGTAACTGGCGGTGCAGCAGGCGTTGCCGTAATGACTGTCATTCAGCAGGGCTGCAAGCGAGGCGTTTTCTCGAACGAGGCCGGTCTCGGAAGCTCGGTCATGGTACACAGCAATTCGAACGTCAAGGAGCCTGTAAAGCAGGGTCTCTGGGGAATTTTCGAAGTATTCGCGGATACGTTCATCGTCTGTACGATGACTGCAATAGTTGTTCTTTCATCAGGATATATCGATCTGTCAACGGGTCTTGTGGCTGAAGGCGTCAGCGATGCAACGCTTGTTGCGCAGGCTTTCGGTAACGTGTTCGGACGTCCGGGCCAGTGGTTCGTGGCGATTGCAGTTCTTCTCTTCGCATTCACTACGGTGCTCGGATGGTCGCATTACGGCAGCAAGGCCGTTGAGTACCTGTTCGGTACGACGGGTGTGCGCATCTATCGTGTGATCTTCGTTCTGATGATGGTATCGGGCGCGGTCATGACATCCTCGCTCGCATGGGACATCTCCGATACGTTCAACGGATTCATGATGGTACCCAACCTTATCGGTGTTGTAGCTCTCACACC